>CAIPNM010000031.1 GCA_903866395.1 uncultured bacterium | reverse complement strand
GGCGTGATGTTGGGCCCGCGGTAGCGCACCTCGGTCTTGCCGTCGATATCGACCAGCTTCAGTTCGAGCCCGGCTGCCGGAACGCCAATGTCGCCCGCGCGCACCTCCGGATTGGTGATGAACACCGCAAACGGCGCGCTCTCGGTCATGCCCAGCCCGGTACCCATGACAATGCGCTCGCCGATCTCCCGCTCCTGCGAGTCCCAGAGGCTGTCCCAGATGGGCTGGGCCAGCGCCGCGCCCGAGTAAAAGAACATTCGCACCCGCGACAACAGCGATCGGCGAAGCAGATCATCAGTCTGCATGGCGCGCGCAATCGCTTCGAATCCGGTGGGTACGTTGAAATACACCGTGGGCGATACCTCGCGCAGATTGCGCAGCGTCTCATGCATGAGGGCGGGCGTGGGCTTGCCGTCATCGATATAAAGCGTGCCGCCATGGAACAGCACCATGCCGAAATTGTGATTGCCGCCGAAGGTGTGATTCCAGGGTAACCAGTCGACCAGCACAGGAGGCGACTCAGCCAGCACCGGCATGGACATGAGCATTTGCTGCTGGTTGGCGCACCACATGCGCTGGGTGTTAATGACAGCCTTCGGCAGCTTGGTTGAGCCGCTGGTGAACAGGAATTTGACGATTGTGTCGGGGCCGGTGGCTGCGATGGCCTGATCGACCGCCGCGGTGGCGGCGGTGTTGAACAGCTCGGCCAGCGACGTGATTGGACGCGTGGTGCGTAAGGACGCTCCGGTGACATCGGACACCGCCAGGCCGTCCCCCATTACCACTTCGACATCAGGGCCGACCGTGGCGGTGATGGCACTTGCGTAGCGGTCGTCCGACGCAAACACCAGCCCGGGCGTGGTGACCGCGAGCACATGCCGGAGCTTTTCAAAATCCCGGCTGACGAGCGAATAGGCAGGCGATATTGGCGCAAACGGGACGCCCGCCAACACGCAACCGAGCGACACGAGCGCGTGCTCAAGGCTATTCTCGGACAGGATGACTACCGGCCGCTCAACGCTCAGCCCACGATCGATGAGGGCCTGAGCGATGGACCGCGCATAGGCCCACGCCTGCCCGAAACTGAGAATTTGCCAGTCGCCTGTACCGCCCTCCGCCAGCCGAACCCGGCGCGCGAGAAAGGGCCGATTGGGTTCAGCCTGCGCCCAGTGCGCAAAGCGGTCGGTGATGCGCGGGGGATAGGCGGTGAGGTCAGCCTCGGCCCGAACATAGCGCACCCCGGGTGCGCCCTCACGCAGAGCGATGCGCGTGATGCCAAACCGCAGGGACCGAAATGGCGCACGAGTCACGGGCTGCTCCTCGAATGTTTAGGGGGTACCGTTTGCGCGGACCAGCCTTTCAGACCGCGCAGGGCCTCGAAGGCAACAAAGTCTCGATCATTGTGCAGAAGCGCGTAATCGCGGTCGATGCAGAACGCGGCAAGAAGAACATCGGGCGCGCTTCGGATGGTGTGTCCCGCTGACCGGAGTGCTCGGTAGTGCTGGGCCGCAGCCAGTGCGAGCGCCTGCCCGCCGGTGGATTCGATGTCGAAACCTGCCATCAATGCATGGGCGCGGCGGAAATCGCCCTCAAAGCGAAACCCGCGCAGGACTTCGAACATCACCAGGTCGGGGACGACAATGCGCCACTCCCCCGCCTGCAGCAGTGTTGCGAGCTGGTCAGCGGCAGACGACTGGGTGCCACTGAAAAAATCGATCCAGACGCCAGAATCAGCGACGAGCACGACGCGCCCCGGTGCGGGATGCGGACGCTGGTGGGATGCCAGGTTCCTGCACCACAAGCGGTGGAGCGGCGAGCACGGCGCCCGCGGGCGGCGGATCCCAGCGCGGGGCATCCCCCCCTTCCCAGGGCAGCTTGCCGCGCCACTTCAGCACTTCGCGATAGTGCGCCTGGCGGGCAAGCAACCGCAGCCCAGCTTCAACAGCCTCCCGCTTAGTTTGGAAGGGGCCAGCCGCGAGCGCCTGCTGCATGAGTGCGTCATCGATGTCGATATTTGTGCGCATTGTGTTTGTTTTGTCAATAATGTGTGTATTGTACTCAAAAGAGAATCCTCGGTAAGCAGCATTACCATTGGGTCTTGTCCAATTGACTGCCCGCCGCGATGAACCACGCCGACCTTGTTGCAATCGATATCCACACCCACGCTGAGGTGAGCTGCCGTAACCCGTTTGATGCCTATGGCGAGGAATATGACCGGGCGGCCGACAAATATTTCGGCAGCACGCGCCGCCCCACCATCGCCGAAACCGTGGCCTATTACCGCGAGCGCAAGATCGGTCTGGTGATGTTCACCGTTGATAGCGAGTCACAATTGGGCCGTCGCCGCATTCCGAATGAGGAAATCGCCGAAGCCGCGCGCGCCAATGCCGACATGATGATCGCCTTCGCAAGCATCGATCCGCACAAGGGAAAGATGGGCGCACGCGAGGCCGAGCGGCTGATCCGCGAGGAGGGTGTCAGGGGCTTCAAGTTTCATCCCACCGTGCAGGGCTTTCATCCCTACGACCGCATGGCCTGGCCGATCTATGAAGTCATCAATGCGCATCGCCTGCCCGCCATCTTTCATACGGGCCATAGTGGAATTGGCAGCGGCATGCGCTGCGGCGGCGGGCTGCGGCTCTCGCTCAGTAACCCCATGCATCTGGATGAGGTCGCCATCGACTTTCCCGACATGCAAATCGTGATGGCCCACCCCAGTTGGCCCTGGCAGGATGAGGCACTGAGCGTGGCCATGCACAAGCCCAATGTCTGGATCGACCTCTCCGGCTGGAGCCCGAAGTATTTTCCCAAACAGCTGATCCAATACGCCAACTCGCTACTGAAAGACCGTGTGCTATTCGGCAGCGACTTTCCGCTCATCACACCCGAGCGCTGGATGAAAGATGCCGAAGTGGCGGGCTTCAAGCCCGAAGTGATGCCGGGCATTCTGAAAGGCAACGCGGTACGGCTCTTGGGCCTGGGAGCAATCTAATGAGCAAACCTAATCGCGTTCCCGTGCACTGGCGCAATGCCTCGCTTGCGCTCGCCTTCGACATCATCCTGGGCTGGTGCATTGTGCTTCTCATCGACGACCCGGAGTCGTTCTGGAAGCTCCCCACCGTGGTGCTGGCACTCTGGTTCGTGCCGTGGCTGTTTCGCATCAAGGCAGGTATTTACTACGCTTTCAATTATTTTTTCAACGAGCGGGCGCTGGTGGTGCAACAGATCGCTCAGGAACTTGCGGCCAAGGGCTACCCCTGCCCTGATGAGCGCTATGACCTGGCTCAGGACTATTTTGCCGAGGTTGCCACCAGCGCAGAGGCGAGCGTCGACGCTCGGGTATCGGCCGCGAAATATCTGGGCGCCGATGCAGCGTGGGGGCAGTCACAACAGATGCTCACACGCTGGCTCTTTAACCGTGCGGCGCTGGAGGTGATCGCAGGCTACCGCAAAACCTTTGAGCCAGATCCGCCAGGCTGATCAGGAGCCCATGCGCAGAACCGCCGCATCTCGCAGCCTTCAGCCCAGCACAATCCCTGCATCGCGCACCAGCTTGTCCCAGCGCTCAAGTTCTTCGGCAATGTCGCGGGCCAGTGCGGATGCGCCCCGCTGTCGTGCCACCGCGCCCTGTTTGCTGAGCCCCTGACTGACCTCGGGATCACCGATCGCAGACGTCACCTCATGCTCAAGCCGG
>CAIPNM010000030.1 GCA_903866395.1 uncultured bacterium | reverse complement strand
CGCCGATCCGCCCGCTGGAATACGAGTCGCGTAGCGTAAGCGTTGCGCCATCGTCCGATACCGACACGATCTGGGTGGGCGCAAGCCATCCGCTCTCCGCGCCTGACAGCGTGATCCAGTAGCCCGCCATCGAGCGCGCAAACTGGCCGGGCTTCCCGACCAGGGTCGAGCGGTTGCTATTCGGAATCTCGGCCGTGCCGCTTACCAAAGCGGTCTCGCCGGCTGCCGCCTTCCAGAGCTTGATCGAACGGTAGATATCCACCTTGTCGACGATCTCGCGCTTGAACACGCCCGCGAGATCGAGGAGGCCATCCACGCCCTGTGAGATGAAGGGCAGATCGTCAATCCCCAGGCTCTCGGCACTCACGCTCTCCAGATAGGAGAGGATGCCCGGAAGCGCGAGCAGCAGATCGGTGATCGTCATCTTGCTGATGTTGGTCAGCTGATCGAAATTCTCCGTCCTGAGGTCGAACTTGCCGGCAAGCGGATCGCCGGTGAGCTTGGCTGTGGGTACCGCGCTGCCGCTGGCAATCAGATCAAAGCCCGCGACCGACGCGTAGAGCGGCAATTCGAGATTGAAGCGGCTGGCGGTGGGCGTGAGCGTGAAGACCCCGTTCTGTAGCGCCATGCGCCCACCCAGCGCCGCATCCAGGACGCCGCGCGCCCAAGGCACCGCCGGCTTGATGACGGCACCGGTGTCGTCCCGCTGTGCAGGCTCAGCATCGCCCGGCCGGCCGATGCTGAGCGCAATCGGACCGAGGGTCGCCTTCAGCACCACATCGCTTGCAGTGAGCGCGCCCGAGAAGCTGAGGTCGTTCAGATTGAACTTGGCGCTGAAGCCATCTTTCCAGCCGAGCGACAGATCGAAATCGAGCGCAGCCGAGAAGTTGGCATCAAACAGCAGATCACCTTCGATCTCGAGACCGATGCCACCGAGTTGCGAAGCGATGTCGAGTTTGAGGTCCTCCACCGTGGCGCTGATCGCGGCCTTGAGGCCGAGCTCCAGTCCATCCTGGCTCAAGTCGAAGACCAGGCCCTGACCCGGGAACAGATTGACCTCGGTGACCTGCGCGCTGTTGGCCGCCGACGCATCGCGAAGCTTGGTAAAGACAAGCTTGTAGTGGCGATAGCTGCCGGTATTGGTGAAGCTCACCTGGCGGGTCGCATTCCGGGCCATCGTGAGGCCAGTTTCAACGCCCGCTGTAATCGGCACCCAACCGGTCGCGGCGCCCCAGGCGGGCGCGGTCTCGCTCGCTGCGCCGTAGAGCGCAATCTCAACCGGATCACGCGCCGGCGAATCGTTGCCCGTGGTGAGCGCGAGCGCATCCACCACCGCCGCTTCCGACAGCGTGAACACCAGGCCCGAGCCTTCCTTGTCGAAGTTCAGGTACTTGGACGAGGGTGACCCGTCGATCGCGGCCGCCGCGCCTTCATTGGCGGGCGAGCGGGTGGACGACGCCGTCACCGCGGTGACGGTCGGACCCGCGCGGTCGGCATTTGCCCACTCCAGATAGGCCTGCAGACCGCGTACGGTCGGCACGCCCTTCACGCCGAAGAACTCGACCGGCTGATTGAGGTAATCCAGGACCAGGTCACCGACCCGCAGGTAGGGCGAGAGATTCAGAATCTGATCGAGCGTCTGATTGATGATCGGAAGCGGCTCGGCATTGATCAACTCGGCCCGCACGCTACTCATCTGACCCGCTACCGTCCGAAGCGCATCGCCGATTCGG
>CAIPNM010000029.1 GCA_903866395.1 uncultured bacterium | reverse complement strand
GGTCGTTGCGGCGCGGGTTGATCACGCTTTGCGTAGGCGGTGGCATGGGCATTGCCACCATCGTCGAGCGCCTCTAAAGATCGGCGCGGCCACTGGGCGGTGTAACGCCACCGCCCGCCCGCAGTCGCGACCCTTCGGTCGGATCGCGCACGCTTTGCAGGAGTCGAGCCCCTACCATCGCCCCTCGTTCCTCCGCGAAGTGCGACTGTCATGCCCGAGCGTTCCATCTGCCGTCCCATCGTCGCCGAGCGACGCCACGCTGCGCGCGATACACCGGGCGAGAATCCGCCGGTGGGACCGATCGGGATGTTTGTGGCTACGGGCGCTGGCCACCTGAGTCGCTTTGACCCGGTGTTCGCGCGACTGCTCGCGCTACACACCCGCCCAGTCAGTCCCCGACCGCTTACGCTTGGTAGGCTGATGGGCGCCGCCGCGACGCAGGCGCTTGATCAGGCTCGTCATGGCGCCTTTGCATCGGCCGACTGCGCCCTGCCCGATGGTCGCACGATGCTCCTTCGCGTGCGTCGCTCCGTCGAGGGCACACGTGGCTGGGTAGAGGATGTGAGCGCGCTCAGACGAACCGAAACCGGGCTGCGGTTTGCCGCCCTGCATGATCCGCTTACCGGGCTGATGAATCGTCGTGGACTGCAACGGCACCTCGCCGACGTCATCGCCCGCAGCGCGGTTTGCCCAGTCAGTCTCGTCTTTATGGATCTCGATGGATTCAAGCCCATCAACGACGTGTTCGGGCATGCCGCGGGCGACTCTGTCCTGCGGCAATTTTCCACCCGTATGCGCGAGTTGCTAAAGCCTGGCGATTTTGCCGCACGCGTCGGCGGCGATGAATTTGTGGTGGCGCTAAGCGACCGTTCGCAACTAGAGGCTGACGCCTGGATCCGGCTCCTCGAGCAGAGGATGAGCGCTACTCCTTTTCGGCATTTTGCACATGAATTCGCCCTGCAATTCAGCGCTGGATGCCTGGCGTTGGATCCGACACTCAGCCCCGACGCGGCACTCGAGGCTGCAGACCGCGACTGCGCCCGCGTCAAGTCAGGGGAGCACACCCCTGGCAAGCTGATCGAACCGTCGCTCCTGTCGGCGCTCGCGGGCCTGCATCATGAAGCGGAGTGTCCCGGGCTGGAACTCCTCGAGCAGGGGGTACATGGCAGCCAGGCGGGACGCCCGCGGGTGGGGGCTGAATGGCTGCTTCGTCTGCGCGACGGCAGTGGCCGCCTCAGGCGCCCTTCGGAGTTCCTCCCAGCCGCACGGCAGTTGGGCCTGGCAGCCCATATCGATCTCTGGGTGATGCGCCGTGCCCTCGAGTGGATCACCCGCGCGCGCAGCGCCGCTTCATCGAACGCGATGTTCGTGGTCATGAAACTGAACGCCGAGTCGCTACATGATCGTCGCTTTCAGCGACAAGCCCTTCGGTTACTGAAAGCCCAGCCCTCAACCGCTGCCGCGCTGCGGATCGAGGTGAACGCGCGCCATCTGGCGCGGGGTCCTGGCGCGGCCGCCGAGTTCATTGAGCGTGCGCGTGCCATGGGTACCCGCGCGGTGCTTGGTGGTCTGGCGCAGGTCCCGGTCTGGATGCCGCAGCTGCTCGCTTTGCGACCCGCCTCGATCAAGCTCGATGTTTCACTCGTAGACATTGACCGGGAGCAGCCGACCACGCACCAGAGTATCCGGCTCCTGCTTGACCACTGCCGGGCGCTTGGCATCGAGGCCTGCGCCACGCGAATCGAGTCGACCAGGGCGCTGGAATGGGCGTGCCGGGTCGGGTTTGATCAGGTCCAGGGATTCCTGTTGGGAAAGCCTGATGCAGTCGTGCGGGCAACGCAGCGCGTCGGGTCTGGGTCGGCTGCGAGCGCGTCTTGATCCAGAACCCGCTCGCCGGGGGTTTATCATCGGGAGCTGATCGTTTCGGTTCATCCCCTACCCCTAACCGCCCCCCCACACGCTATGTCCACCATTCGCTTTGAGTACGGCGTCGACCACATCGCCACCCTGATCCTCGATACGCCCGGGCAGGCGGTCAACATGATGAGTGCCGCCTTCATGGCCGATCTGTCCTCGACCGTCGCCCGTCTGGAAGGTGAGCGAGACCGACTCGCCGGCGTCATCCTCACCTCGGCAAAAAGCACCTTCTTCGCTGGTGGCGATCTTCGGGCGCTCGCTTCGGTGCAACCGGAAGACGGAGCCGCGTTCTATGAATCCCTTCAGGCACTCAAAGCCTCGTTCCGGCGTCTCGAGCAGCTTGGCCGGCCAGTGGTGGCCGCCCTTGGCGGAAGCGCGCTGGGGGGCGGACTGGAACTGGCGCTTGCCTGCCATCACCGCGTGTGCGTTGATGATCCGCGCATCCAGATCGGTTTCCCCGAAGTCACCCTCGGGCTCTTGCCCGGCGCGGGCGGCATCACCAAGATAGTCAGGCTGGTGGGTCTTCAGGCTGCCCTTCCCATCCTGAGCGAAGGTCGCCGAATGAAGCCCGCCGAGGCGCTGGCTGCCGGTCTGATTCATGCCACCGTGGCCACCGCCGACCTGTTACTGCCCGCCGCGCGCGCATGGATCGCGGCCAATCCCTCGCCCCGACAGCCCTGGGACGATCCGAAGTGGCGTATTCCCGGCGGCACGCCGTCTAACCCGGCAATCGCCTCCGTACTGCCCATCGCACCGGCCATGTTGCAGCAGAAAACGCAGGGCAATTACCCGGCGCCTGGCGCCATCATGGCGTGCGCGGTGGAAGGCGCGCAGGTCGACTTCGATACCGCCATGCGTATTGAATCGCGCTGGCTCGCGCGCCTGGCAACCGGTCAGGTGGCCAAAAATATGATCGGTACCCTGTTCTTCCAGATGAACGAACTCAAGTCGGGCGCAAGTCGTCCCGCCGGGCCGGCGCGCTGGAAGCCCACACGGGTAGGCGTACTGGGTGCGGGCATGATGGGAGCCGGGATCGCCTTGGCATGCGCCAGTCGGGGCATACCGTGTGTACTGAAAGACGTCTCGCTGGAGAAGGCCTCGGCGGGTCGGGATGTGAGCGGTCGTCTGCTTGCCAAACGCGTTGAGAAGGGCCGGATGACCGTGGCCGACGCACAGGCCGTACTGGACCGTATCATTCCCACCGCCAGCGCTGATGACCTGCGCGACTGCGACCTGGTGATCGAAGCGGTGTTTGAGAATCGCGAACTGAAAGCACAGGTCACGCGCGAAGCCGAGGCGGTGCTCAGCCCGGGCGCCATCGTTGCGTCCAACACGTCCACATTACCGATCTCGGGGCTGGCTCACGCGAGCACGCGGCCCGAACGCTTCATCGGCCTGCATTTCTTTTCGCCCGTCGACCGGATGGAGCTGGTGGAGATCATCAAGGGCGACAAAACCTCAGCCGACACGCTCGCACAGGCTTTTGATTTCGTGCAGGCCATTGGCAAGACCCCCATCGTCGTCAACGACTCGCGCGGCTTCTACACCAGCCGAGTATTCGGAAGCTTCGTCAATGAAGGGCTGGCCCTCCTTGGCGAAGGGGTGCCTCCCGCCATGATCGAGAACATTGCTGTCCAGGCGGGCATGCCGGTTGGTCCGCTTGCCGTTCTCGATGAGGTGTCATTGAAACTCGCCGATGATGTGCTGCACCAGGAACTCGCTGACCTCGAGCGCGAAGCGGCGGGTCATACTCATGATCACGCGCATGAGCACAGCGCGGCGTGTGGACATGACCATGGGCACTCGCATGACCATGCCCACGGGCACGAGCATGGTCATGAACATTCGCATGGACATGACCACGGCCATGAGCATGGCCATAGCCACAGTCACGAACACGGTCACGCGCACGATCACGCGCACGACCACGCACACGATCACGCACACGATCACGCACACGACCATGCACACGATCACGCGCATGATCACGCACACGACCACGCGCACGACCACGCGCACGACCACGCGCACGACCACGCGCACGACCACGCGCATGATCACGCACCTGCCCAAGCGCCATCGCACACGCACGGTCACTCGCAGCCGGGGCCATTACCCGCAGCCGCCAGCGGCGC
>CAIPNM010000028.1 GCA_903866395.1 uncultured bacterium | reverse complement strand
CGACTCGGCACCGGTGCTGCGAATGACTCAGACGCCGGTCATTGTGGTCGATCTACTACGGACGGAACATCCACCGGGTGGAGCAGGCGAGGCGAGCGTACCCGGTGTCGCGCCCGCGCTCGCTGGCGCTATTTACGCAGCCACCGGTCAGCGGCCGCGCCGGTTGCCGCTCGTTGCCGACGGTTGGGAGTTCACATGAGTCTGCAGCGAGTCGGCTTCTGGCTAGGCGCGAGTCTCTTTTCTTTGATGCTGCTCTTGCCTGCGCCCGGTGGTTTGTCGCTCGAGGGTTGGCGCGTCGCCGCATTGACGGTGCTGATCGGTTGCTGGTGGTTCACCGAGGCGGTGCCCGTGACGCTCACGGGTAGTCTGCCGTTCTTGTTATTACCGCTACTCGGGGTGTCGAAGGCCGATGCCGTTGCCGGGCAGTACATGTCACCGGTGCTATTTCTGATTCTTGGCGGTACCCTGATCGGTGCGGCATTCGAGAAGTGGAATCTGCACCGCCGTGTGGCGCTGTTCGTGGTGTCGCATGCGAATCCGGAGCCACGCTCTTTGCTGTTCGCCGTGATGGCAGTGACGGCTGTGGTGTCGATGTGGGTCAATAATTCGGCGACCACGGTCATGATGCTGCCGATCGCGCTAGCGGCCATCAGCGCCATCGTACCCAACCTCGATTCCCCCGACACGGATGCTCATCGGCGCAACTTCGCTGCGGCCATGATCCTCGGCATTTCATTGGCCTCCAATATCGGCGGGTTCGCTACACCGATTGGAACACCCGTGAACTCGATTGCCGTCGGCATTCTCGAGCGCAGTTTCGACACGTCAATTTCTTTCGCCCAGTGGATGAGCTACGGCGTTCCGTTCATGTTGGTCATGCTGCCCATTACCTGGTGGGTTCTCTGTCGTGTCACCTTGCCGTTCCAGTTCGACGGCGGAACACGTGAGTCCATTCGGGCTGCGATCGGCGTTATGGGGCCGATGGGCGCGCCTGAGAAGAGGGTGGTGGTGGTGGTGAGCGTGGTCGCGCTCGCGTGGGTATTTCAGCCGTTCGTCGAACGACACGTGTCGGGCATTACTGATGCCGGTATCGCGATCGCCGGGGCGCTGTTGCTGGCGCTGCTGCCCTCGGGCGCAGCAGGGCCGAGCCAACCGAGAACGTTGCTCGAGTGGGACGATGCCAAGCGCGCTCCCTGGTATCTCATCTTGCTATTGGGTGGAGGCCTCGCGCTCGCCGACGCAGTGGTGAAGTCGGGTCTATCGGCATGGCTCGCACAGGCGCTCGGCGCCGTAAGCGATTTATCTTTGTTTCCGATGCTGTTTGCCATTGCCTTGCTCTGCGCGCTGATCACCGAGGCAGCCAGTAACGTCGCTACGGCCACCATATTCATGCCGATCGCAGCGAGCCTCGCGCTCGGTGCAGGCTATGACCCCGTGCTTGCAGCGCTAGCTGCTGCCATGGCCGCGAATCTCGGCTTTGCGAATCCTGCTGCAACCTCATCCAATGCGCTCGTGTACTCGACGGGTCGTATTCCGATCACGGCCATGCTGAAAGCGGGTCTACTCGTCGATCTGGCGGGCGCGATCACCATTGCTGCGGTGTGCCTCTGGATCGTTCCGCACCTGCTTTGAGAGATGAGTTTTTATCCACTCATCGTTGCGCTGTTGGCGTGGGGCTCGGCAACAGCTGCCGCACTCACGCCGGGCAGGGTCACGTGGCCAGCTGCGATGTTCGTGGCGATGCACGTCATCGCCGTGGGTGCAATTACCGTGCTCATAGCCACGCAGACGATCCACTGGGGTGCGCTGGTCTTGCCGCTCGCGACCTTGCGCAGTGTTTTCAGTGTGGCAAACGATTGGGCCAACGACGATCCCGAGGCGACGGCTCGCGTCCGTGGCACGGCGATCAAGGTTCCGGGTGTCAGCCTAGTGTGGGTCTTAGGCTGGGCGGTCGCAGGGAACGCTGGGTAGGTCGGCTAGCGGCGCTTGGGGAAGATCACCAGTGGCGCATAACACCGAGCGTCGTCTCGCCGCTACGGCGCGCCAATGCGTACACCTGTTCCGGAGTCAAACGCTCATCGGCATGGTCAGAAATCATCCGTAGACACGCGTAGGGAAGGCCGAACTCGTGACACACCTGCGCCACCGCTGCGCCCTCCATTTCGACACAGAGCGCGTCAGGCGTCACCCGCTGAACGCGCGCTCGCGCCACCTCATCGCCAATGACCTGATCCCCCGTGGCGATCGCGCCACGGTGCAAGGTTGGCGGCATGTGACCCGCGTGACGCTCTGCAGTTGCCCAGCGCCCGTACGCAGACACCAAGCGCGCAGAGAGCCTCTCACACGCGGGCAATGCCGAAAGACCGAGTAACGGCACCTCGGTGGGCGCGAAAAAGGGCCGGGCATCGAGATCATGTTGAAAGAGGCGATCTGCGAGAACGAGATCGCCGATCTGCAGGT
>CAIPNM010000027.1 GCA_903866395.1 uncultured bacterium | reverse complement strand
CCTGGTGCGCGATGATGCCCTGAAGTTTCGCCGGTCGGGGCCTGGGGTTTCGCAGATCCGTGTGGTGGGCGGGGTAGCATGGCTGCTCAACAGGATGTTTCCCCATGTCAGACGCTTACCTGAGCTTTGCGAATTCCCGGTTGGGCTCGGTCATCACCTCGATCCTGGGCCTGCCACAGCCGCAGCCCCTGCGCCGATTCAGCCGCCATCAACCCGTGCTCGACGGTGAGGTGCTGGTGGGGGCGGGTCCCCAACCGGGTCTGCTTGAAGCGTTGGTCGCTTCGTTTTCGGCCATGCAGGCGAAGACGCTTGCGCATGACAGCCTTCCACAGTGGACCGCGATCGCCAATGCAGCCGGGCTGATGTCGGGGCGCTGGGCGGTCGGCGATGCTCCAGGCATGCGGGTTGACGCGCTCGTGTTCGATGCCACCGGTCTGCGCGATGTCGTGGATGCCGAACCGCTTTATCACTACCTCCATGACGCGATTCGCTCGGTTCGGCCGAGCGGACGAATCGTGCTCCTCGGTCGCTCGGCTGACGGTTGCGTGAATCCTGGGCAGGCGGTTGTTCAACAGGCGCTCGAAGGACTGATGCGGTCGGTTGCGCGCGAGGCGCGACGCGGGATCACCGTGCAGCTTCTGCGGGTTGCCCACGCCGCGGAGCCAATGCTCGAAGGCGCGCTGCGGTTTCTGCTCTCGCCGCGCAGTGCTTATGTGTCGGGGCAGGTGATCACACTGACATCGCCTGCGGGGTGGATGGGCGCAAAGGTCGATTGGCAACAACCACTCGCGGGTCGGACGATCCTTGTCACGGGCGCCTCGAGAGGAATCGGCGAGGCGATCGCCGACGTACTCGGCCGCGATGGCGCGCGGCTGGTCTGTCTCGACGTGCCTCAGGCCCAGGCGGCGCTGGATACCGTGGCGACCCGGCTGGATGCTCGGGGCGTGGTGCTCGACATCACAGCCGATCATGCGCCCGCTGAACTGGCCGCCCTGGCAGCGGAAATGGGCGGCTGGGATGGTGTCATTCATAACGCTGGCATCACGCGCGATCGGACGATCGCCCGGATGCGGCCTGAACTCTGGCAGCAGGTCGTGGCCGTCAACCTGCAGGCGCCGGCACGGATCAATGAAGCGCTGCTGACGGCCGGGGCCCTCAAACCTGGGGCGCGGGTGGTCTGTCTGTCATCAATCTCCGGTATTGCCGGCAATGCCGGGCAGACCAACTACGCGTTCTCAAAGGCGGGGTTGATTGGGCTGGTGCGCAGCCATTCCGAGGCTTTTGCCAGCCGTTCGATGGCCATCAATGCGGTGGCGCCTGGTTTCATTGAGACTGCGATGACCGCGGCCATTCCGTTTGCGATTCGCGAGGCCGGGCGGCGAATGAATGCAATGTCCCAGGGAGGACAAACGATCGATGTGGCGGAAGCCGTGGCCTGGCTCGCGAGCCCGGCTTCGGCCGGTGTCAACGGGCAGGTGCTGCGGGTCTGCGGCCAGAGTCTGCTCGGAGCCTGACGTGCACAGGGCAGGAGGGCTAGGCTGTTGAAGCAACTTATTTTCGATCGTCCACCTGGCGGGTGGCCGCTGATGCTGCGCGTTGCTGCAACCGCTTTCAAACGGGCGCCTGTGGTGGAAGCGCTTTCGGCGGTGACGCGGGTGCTGCCGGAGGTGGCTGTGCGCGCGCAGCATGTCGACACCTACCGGCGACTATGCGGTTTCCCCCCGGAGGGCGCGGTGCCGCTCACCTACCCGCAGTTGCTCGGCTTTTCGCTGGTGCTCGACTATCTGGCTTCGGTTGACTGCCCATGGCCGGTGCTCGGGCTGATCCACCTTGGTAACCGTATCGAGCAGCGGGAGTCGATTGCAGTGGGCGACGTGCTGCGGGTCGAAGTGTGCCCGGGGCGTTTGTTTGCCCATCCCAAGGGCCAGGTGTTGACGGTTGAGATGAAGGTCTCCCGGGCTGGCATGCCGGTCTGGGTCGCCACTCAGACACTGCTTCGGCGAGGCGTTGCCAATCCGGCGGGACCAGCCTTTGACATTGCGGGGTTTGATGCGAACACCGCCGCGGTGGACGCGCCGCCGCTTGAGCAACTTGCCTCGATTCAGGTGGCGGCGGATACGGGGCGCCGGTACGCAAGGCTATCGGGCGACTTCAACCCGATTCACCTCTGGCCGTTCACCGCGAAGCTGTTTGGCTTTCGCCGGGCGATCGCGCATGGCTTGTGGTCGCAGGCGCGGGCGGTGGCGCAACTGGGGCCAAACGCTGCTTGCGTGGGTTCGGTGCTCGATACACGGTTCATGGCGCCGCTGATGTTGCCCGCGCAACCCTCGCTCTGGGTGGCTCGAGAGGAAGGGTGCCTGCGCTTTGAGCTTCGCGATGCGAAAGGCGATCGCGTTCACTTCCGATCGCTGTGGACGGGCGCGAGGCTATGATCGGCGCCGTTTTATTCAAAGGGTGAGCATGTCCAGTATTCGTCGGGTCGCGGTGTTGGGGGGAAACCGGATTCCGTTTGCACGCTCAGGCACAGCTTACGCGCGGGCCTCCAACCAGCAGATGCTGACGGCCACGCTCCAGGGGCTGGTTGATCGTTTTGGTCTCCATGGTGAGCGGCTGGGCGAGGTCGCGGCGGGTGCGGTCATGAAGCACTCGCGAGACTTCAATCTGGTGCGAGAAAGCGTGCTGTCCACCACGCTGTCGGCGCAGACACCCGCGTTCGATCTCCAGCAGGCCTGCGGCACCGGGTTGGAGGCGACGATTCTGGTCGCCAACAAGATCGCTCTGGGTCAGATTGAATGCGGCGTAGCAGGCGGGGTGGACACCACCTCCGATGCACCGATTGCGCTCAACGAACGTTTACGACTCGCACTGCTTGAACTGTCCCGTGCCCGAACCGCGATGCAGCGGTTGAGGGCGCTTGCGAAAATTCGGCCTGACCAGTTTTTCAGGCCGTCGCTACCCCGAAACGCTGAACCGCGAACCGGGCTTTCGATGGGTGAGCATGCGGAGTTGATGGCGCGCCACTGGGGCATTTCGCGCGACGCTCAGGACGAGCTCGCGCTACAGAGTCATCGGCAACTGGCCAAGGCCTACGACGACAGTTTTTTTACCGATCTGATGACGCCCTTCAATGGGCTGCGGCAAGACAATAATCTGCGGGGAGATCTCACTACCGAGCGACTCGCGGCGCTAAAGCCTGTGTTCGACCGGAAAGTCTGTCCGGGCTCAGGAACGCTGTCAGCCGGCAATTCAACGCCGCTGACTGACGGCGCTTCGGTCGTGCTGCTGGCAAGTGAAGCGTGGGCGGCCGCCCGCGGGCTTCCCGTGCTCGCCTGGATCACCCAGTGCGAGGTGGCGGCAGTGGATTTTGTCGGGCGGGCGCCCCCTGGGCGGCCAGACCCGCAGGCGCTTGAATCCGGTGGTGCCGAGGGCCTTCTCATGGCGCCCGCCTACGCAGTCCCGCGCATGCTTGCCCGGGCGGGCCTTTCGCTACAGGACTTCGATTTCTATGAGATTCATGAGGCGTTTGCGGCGCAGGTGCTGTGCACCCTCAAAGCCTGGGAAGATCCCATGTTCTGTCGGGAGCGTCTGGGCCTGGAGCAACCGCTGGGCGCTATCGACCGGACGAGGCTCAATGTTCGGGGGGGCTCGCTTGCAACCGGTCACCCGTTTGCAGCAACCGGCGGGCGCATCGTGGCCACGCTCGCCAAGATGCTTGCCCAAAATGAACCGGGGCGTGGCCTGATTTCGGTGTGTGCGGCGGGCGGCCAGGGTGTGGTCGCGATACTGGAGCGTTGAATCATGCCCGACTACCGGGTTCCGTTGCGCGACATGCGCTTTCTGATGAACGAGGTGTTTGACTACCCCTCGCATTACCGCGATCTCGCGGGCGGGGAGGAGGCGTCGCCCGAGGTGATCGACGCCATTCTCGAGGCCGCCGCCGACTATTGTGAACAGGTGCTTGCGCCGCTTAATGCAGTGGGCGATCGCGAGGGCTGCGTGTTCGAGCAAGGGCAGGTACGCACGCCCAGCGGATTTCGAGAGGCCTATCGGCAGTTCATTGACGGGGGATGGCAGAGCCTGTCGTTTCCTCAGGAATACGGCGGACAGGGTCTGCCCATGTCAATGAACCTGCTCAAGACCGAGATGATGGGCGCAGCCAACTGGGCGTTTGCCATGTATCCGGGTCTGAGCGTGGGCTGCATCGCGACCCTCATGCAGTACGGCAGCGACGCGGTGAAGCAACGCTATCTGCCCTCGCTGGTGAGCGGGCGCTGGACTGGCACGATGTGCCTGACCGAGCCGCAATGTGGCTCGGACCTGGGTCAGGTCAGAAGTCGGGCGGTGCCTTTGGGCGATGGTCGCTTTGCGATAAGCGGCACCAAGATCTTCATCTCGAGCGGTGAGCATGACCTTACCGACAACATCATTCATATCGTGCTCGCGCGCCTGCCCGACGCGCCCCGCGGCACACGGGGTATCTCGCTCTTCCTGGTGCCCAAGGTGCGCGTCAATGACGATGGCAGTCTGGGCGAACGCAATTCGGTGATCTGCGGTTCAATCGAACACAAAATGGGCATCGCCGCGAGCGCGACCGCACTTCTCAATTTTGAAGGCGCCGAGGGCCTCCTGATCGGCGAGCCAAACAAGGGGCTGGAGGCCATGTTCACCTTCATGAACACGGCCCGTATCGGCACCGCTATCCAGGGCGTTGCGCACGCCGAGCAGTCGTTTCAGGGGGCGCTCGCCTACGCGCAGAACCGGCGCTCCATGCGTGCGCTGTCTGGCGCAAAAGAGCCTGAACAGGTGGCCGACGCACTGATCTGGCACCCGGACGTCCGCCGAATGCTGCTGACCCAGAAGTCGATTGCCGAGGGTGGGCGTGCCATGGTGTATGCCGCGGCGCAGATCGCTGACCGCATGTTCGACGCGAGCCGCGCCGGTGACGCGGCCACCCAAAAGCGGCTCGATGAGGAGCTCGGGTTTTACACACCCATTCTCAAGGGGTTCCTGACCGAGCTGGGTCTGGAGGCCGCGCAGCTGGGCGTTCAAATTTACGGCGGCCACGGCTACATCCGCGAGCACGGCATGGAGCAGATCGTGCGCGACGCGAGAGTGGCCACGCTCTACGAGGGCACAACCGGTATTCAGGCGCTCGATCTGCTGGGGCGCAAGGTGTTGCTCGCCACGCGTGGCGCCTGCGTTCGCGATTTCACCCGCGAGATGATGACGCAGGCCAGGCCGCATCTGCTCGGGCGTGGCGCGGCGGGTCGGCAGTCGCGCGAACTGGTGAAGCGGGCGCTGCAGTGGAACTGGCTCACCCTTCGGCTCATGCTGCGTGCCAAAGCCGACCGCGAGACCGTGGGCGCTGCCAGTGTCGATTACCTGATGGCATCGGGCTACATCATGATGGCCCACTTCTGGGCGCTGCAGGCGCGTTGTGCCGAGCGTTTGCTGGGAAGTGGTTCGGGTCAGCAGCCACGTGCCTTCTACCAGGCGAAACTGGATTGCGCCGAGTTCTATTTTGAGCGCTTGCTGCCGCGTGCTGACGCGCATGTCCGGACGGCGCTTGCGCCGACCCACACGCTCATGAAGATGGATCGGGAGTGTTTCCGGATCGATTGAACGGCTGTCGACCATCCATACGCGGTCTTACGACATCTGTAGCGCACGGATTTCGCTATCCTTTCGGTCAGATCAGCTTGCGGCCGGGTGCGCGCGAGGCGATGAGTGCGAGCGAGTTGCGCGGCTGCCGCGCCGTCCCGCCGCCTTTTGACTCAAACCATGTCTGATGGAACCACCGATGAATCTTCAGGGAATCGACGAGGTCACTTACGGCGCTACCGATCTGGTGCGCTGCCGACAGTTTTTTTCCGACTGGGGCCTCACGCTGGTGGGTGACGACGCCAGTCGCCTGGTGTTCGAGACGCTCAACGGCTGCCGCGTGATCGTGGTGGCCTCTGACACGCCCGGACTCCCGGCCGGGATCGAACCTGATCCCACTGTGCGCGAAGTGGTCTGGGCAGTCGAGAGCGCAGCTGTGCTCCAGAACTTTCGAGAGCGCCTCCAGGGTGCCCCGGGCTTCGTTGATACCGGCGATCGCGTGGGCTGTACCGACCCCAGCGGGTTAGCGGTTCGCGTCCAGGTCACGCGCAAGCGTCCGGTGGAGGTGGCGTGCGCACGCACCAACACCTGGAATGAGCGTAGCCGTGTCGATCAGGCGAGCCCTGCCTATGAACGGGCTATGCCGATCGAAGTGGGGCATGTGGTGTTCTTCGTGGCCGATCTGGCGGCGGTCACGTCGTTTTATATCGAGCGCTTCGGGTTCGTGCTGTCGGACAGTTATCCCGGCCGGGGATCATTTCTTCGCTGCGCGCCGCGCGCCGGCCATCATGACCTGTTTCTGCTCCAGCTGCCCCATGGTCGCGCCGGTCTCAACCATGTGGCGTTCACTGTGCGCGACGTGCACGAGGTCTTTGGGGGCGGCATGCATATGTCGCGCTGTGGTTGGGAAACCGAGCTTGGCCCGGGGCGTCACCCAATCTCCTCAGCGATCTTCTGGTATTTCCGTAGCCCCGGCGGTGGCCTGGTCGAATACAACACCGACGAAGACGAATTGACCGACGCCTGGGCGCCGCGAGAATTTACCCCCGGCCCCACGGCCTTTGCCGAGTGGGCGATTTCCGGGGGCATTGACGGCACCACGCGTCGACAGAAAGACGCGGATGCACCCACCGCCAAGTTTGCGACCGAGCGGGCGGGGCAGAAACCGTCTTCCTGATTCCCGAACAGCCCCGCAGGGCGCGGGGCTGTTCGGGGCCTGGGTTGCGCGCAGCGTTCCCAGGCCCGCGCCATCACTGCGCGGTGTCAGTCGGCGCTGATCTTCAGTTCACGCGCGAGCGTGCCGTAACGCTCGTTGTCCGCTTTAACGAAGCCCGCCAGCACCGCTGCGGGTCCGCCTAGCGGCTCCACCCCGGCGGTGGAGAGGCGGCTACGGACATCGGGCATTGCGATCACTGCGTTGATTTCCGCGTTCAGCTGATCAATGATGGTTTGGGGCGTGGAGAGCGGCGCAAACACACCGTACCAGGCATTGACTTCCACGCCCGGCACGCCCTGCTCGGTGGCGGTCGGGACATCGGGCAGCAGATCCGAGCGCTTGGCCTCGGTGACCGCGAGCGGCACCAGCTTGCCCGATTTGATGTGGGGCACGGCGCCCCCCAGCCCCACGAATAGGAGCTTAACCTCGCCGCCCAGTGCCGCATTGATTGAGGGCGCTACGCCTTTGTAGGGCACGTGCAGCAGATCAACCTTGGCCGCGCGCTTCATCATTTCGCCCGCGAAGTGCATCGGTGAACCGTTGCCGGCACTGCCATAGGGGAGACCCGGTGATTTGCGCGCGGCCTCGAGTGCTTCCTGAAGCCGGCTTGCGCCGAGTGAGGGGTGAGCGACCAGCACCAACGGTGTGGTGGCCGGCGCAACGACCGGCACCAGATCGCGCGCCACCGTCACGCCACCGCCTGCGCCTGCGGGCAGTACATGAGGGGAAATGACCACCGTGTTGGGTGTGAAGAGAAGGGTGTGGCCATCAGCGGCCGCCTTGGCCACGAAGCCCGCACCGATCAATGCGCCGGCACCGGGACGGTTCTCGACAATGACGGGTTTGCCCAACCGTGTGGTGAGTTTCTCGCCCACCGCTCGTGCGGCAAGATCGGGGCCGCCGCCCGGTGGGAAGGGCACGACCAGCGTGATGTTGCGCGACGGGAATGCGGCCGGCGCGGTCTGCGCGCCCGCATGCTGCGCGGCCGCCAGGCTGAGCCCCAGCGCTGCTGCGACGAGCGCGCGTCGCGAATAGATGGAAGGGATCAAACGGGTCATGCTGTCTCCTGCTCGGGTAAAGCGTCAATCGGGTTGTTATTGAAGGGGGGTGTTCCAGGCGTCGTAACCATAAACCCAGTCGGCATTGCCGGGGCCGCGCATCCACTGGTTGCCGCGCGAGCCGATCTGAATTCGGGCGGTCCGTTCGCGGCGGGTGTTCTCATAGCTGAGCAGGGCTGACTCGATCGTTGGGCTGGTGCTGGCGTCGGTGGCCTGTGAGAGCGGTGCGAGGGCGCGGCCCAGCACGACGGCGTCCTCGATCGCCATGCCCGCACCTTGCGCCATGAAGGGAAGCATGGGGTGGCAGGCATCGCCCAGCAGCGTGACCCGCCCCACGCTCCAGCGCGCGAGCGGCTCGCGTTCGTAGAGCGCGCTTTTCATGACGCTATCGCACGCCTCTAGGAGCTTCCGAGCATCGGGATGAAAATCACGGTAGACCTCGCGCAGTTCGTTCACATCGCCTGCGGTGGTCCAGGACTCCTCGGTCCAGCTGGGTTGGCCGGTGGTTGCAAAGACAAAGGTTTCGCGTCCCTGGCTGAGCGGGAAAGTGACGATCTGGACATCGGGGGAGGGTCCCCACCATTTGGTGAAGGCCTCAATCTCGGGGACGCCGCGCACGCGCTCAGTGGGCACCACCGAACGGTAGGACACCACCCCAGTAAAGCGTGGCGACTCTTCGCCGAAAAGTGCCGCGCGTACCCGTGAGTGAATGCCGTCTGCGCCCACCAGCAGGTCGTGGCGGACGCGTTCGCCCTCTTCAAATTCCAGCGTGACGCCGGAATCATTCTGGGTCAGCGAACGGATGCGTTTGCCAAAGCGCACCGTGCCGGCGGTGACCTCAGCGGCGAGCGCCGCCAGCAGGTCGGCCCGGTGAATGGTGACCTGGGGTGCGCCGTACTGTTCCTGGGCCACGTTACCCATGCCCAGCCGGGAGGTCTCGCGGCTGGTATCCCAGTCGCGACTGATACGGAAGGTGGGTTGCGCACCGTCTCGGCGGATGCGTTCGCTGATCGGGCGCTGAAAGCCGTCGAGTGCCCGCACCACATTGGGGGTGAGGTTCACGTCGGCGCCAACGCGCATCCATTGCGGGGCCTGCTCATAGACGGTCACGCGGTGGCCGCTGCGTTGTAGCGCGATGGCGGCGGTCAGGCCACCGATGCCGCCTCCTGCAATGCCGATGTCGAGTGCATTCATGATGGGGGTGTGTTGGGCGAAGACTGTCAGAAGGTTCCGGGATACGAGCCACCATCAAGCAGCACGTTCTGGCCGTTGATGTAACCCGCATGCAGGCTGCAGAGAAATGCGCAGGTACGCCCGAACTCGTCGGGTGTGCCGAACCGGCGGGCCGGGTGTCGGGCGATCCGGTCGTTGCGCACGGCATCGACTGGCCGCCCTTCACGCCGGGCCTGGGCTACAAAATTGCTCGCAAGCCGCGCGGTATCGAAGGTGCCGGGGAGCAAATTGTTGATGGTGACGCCGTGGGCGGCCACACTGCGTGCAAGTCCGGCAACAAAGCCGGTGAGACCGCTGCGTGCGCCATTCGATAGCCCGAGTGGTTCGAGTGGCGATTTCACCGCGCTGGAAGTGATGTTGATGATGCGTCCGAAGCCTTGAGCCATCATCGGGTCGACGGTGGCCCGGATGAGCTCGATCGGGGCCAGCATGTTGGCATCAAGCGCCGCCAACCAGCTGTCGCGCGTCCAGTCACGAAAATTGCCTGGCGGTGGCCCGCCCGCGTTGGTGACCACAATATCGAAGCGGGGGTGGGCTTCGAGAATGGCCGCGCGCCCGTGGTCGGTGGTGACGTCTGCGACCACCTGCGCCACTGCGCCGCCCCCAAGTGCAGCCAGTCGTGTGGCTGCATCGGCGAGGGTCTGCGCCGTACGGGCGACCATCACCACATCGACACCTTCTTCGACCAGCGCCTGGGCGCAGGCAAAACCCAATCCGGCGCTTGCGCCGCATACCAGGGCCTTGCGGCCCGCTATTCCGAGATCCATGGAGGTGCTCCTAAGTCGACCGGCAGGGGCTCAACGGGCCCAGGGGAGGGGCGATTCGTTCAGCCCCCAGTAGAAGCTTTTCTGTGCGCAATATTCAAGGATGCCGCGCCGGCCTTTTTCGCGGCCAACGCCGCTCTGCTTCACGCCTCCGAAAGGCGTGCTGATCGAAAACAGCTTGTAGGTATTGATCCAGACGGTACCGGTTTCCAAAGCTCGCCCAATCCGCCAGGCGGCTTTGTAGTCGCGCGTCCAGATGCCCGAGGCGAGCCCATAGACGCTGTCGTTACACTGCGCGATCAGATCGGCTTCGTCGCGCCATGGCAGCAGTGCGAGCACTGGTCCGAAGATTTCCTCCTGACACAGCCGCGCCTCGTTGGGCAACCCCTCGAACACGGTGGGCAGGTAGTAGCTGCCGCGCTCGTATTGAGGACCGGATGGCCGCATGCCACCGGTAAGTAGCGTCCCGCCTTCGGTGCGGCCCAATTCGACAAAGCGTTCGATGGTGTCGCGGTGAGCGCGACTCACCAGAGGGCCCATTTGCGTGGTGGCGAGGCTGGGGTCGCCCACCCGGAGCGCTTGCGCGCCCGCCAGCAGTTTTTCGCGGAAAGCCGAATAAACGCTTTCGTGGACGAAGGCGCGCGAGCCCGCAATGCAGGACTCGCCCGAACTGCTGAAGATGCCAAACAGCACGCCCATCACCGCATGGTCGAGATCGGCGTCGGCACAGACAATCGTGGGCGACTTGCCCCCCAGTTCGAGTGATACCGGCATCAGCTTGTCGGCGGCCAGTCGCGCGATGCCGCGGCCGACTTCAGTGCCGCCGGTGAAGGCAATGCGCCGGACAAGCGGGTGACGAACGAGTGCATCGCCCACGATGGATCCCTTGCCGGGCACCACGCTCAGAATGCCGTCGGGGAGGCCCGCCTGCTGCGCGATCCGCGCGAGTTCAATAGCCATTCGCGGCGTGATCTCGGCGGGTTTCACCACCATGGCGCAGCCAGCGGCGAGCGCGGGCGCTATTTTCTGGGCTTCGCTCGCAATCGGGGAGTTCCAGGGCGTGATGGCGCCCACGACGCCTAGCGGTTCGTGCACGCTCATGGTGAGGAAGTCGCCGCGAGCGGGCGTCAGCTCGTCTTCCCAGGTTTCGCAGGCGGCAGCGAAAAACTGGAAAGTGCCGGCGGCGCTGGCCACCAGCGCACGGGTTTCACCCACTGGTTTCCCATTGTCCAGGCGCTGCAACTGGGCCAACTCCTCGGCGCGGGCCCGGATGCCGTCGGCAATGCGATGCAGGATGGCGGCCCGCTCGTGGCGCTTGAGGCCAGCCCAGTTCGGGCGTTGGCGGGCCTGCTCGGCTGCTTGGACCGCATGATCAACGTCGGCCGCAGTGGCTGCGTGGAGCGATCCTGCGACGCTGCCGTCGTGCGGATAGAAGGTCTCGTAACGAGGGCCCTGCGCATGACGCCATTCGCCGGCGAAGAGCGTCTGCATGGTGTTGTCGCTCATCACGGGTCAATCCTTTTTCAGCATCGGCCCGGCAAACTTGGCAGCGAATGGTCCCCAGGCCTGCATGTCGATCTCGACCACCACCGGGCCGCGCTCAGCCAGCGCGAGGCTCAGCACCTCGTCGGTACGGGCAGGGTTGTCGAGGCGGTGATAGCCCGCGCCCAAACTCGCGCAGAATTGTTCGAAGCGCGGGGTGTGCAGATCAACATAGCAGTGTCGGCCGCCATAAACGTCATCCTGAATGTTGCGGATCACGCCGTACCGTTGATCATTCATGAGCAGCACGACCAGATCGGCGCGTTCCTGCACCGCACACGCGAGTTCGCCCACGTTCAGCATGAAGCCGCCGTCGCCGACCAGTGCCACGGTGCGTCGACCGAGCCCGTGCAGCCGGTCGGCGATGGCCGTGCCGATTGCCATCGCGAGCCCCTGACCGATACCGCCCCCGAGCGCGTGGACGCCGGCGCGGGGGTGATCGAGTGCCGGCGCACGATTACCCCACATGCTGTTTGAGAGCGTGATGTCGCGTACCCACCAGAGTGCCGGGCCAGCACGCTCGGCAAGTGTCTTTTTGAGTGCCAGATAGGGGCCTAGCGTGGCATCGACCTGCGTCTCGCAGGCGCGACGCGTTTGATCTACGTCGGGCTGCAGCGCGGGATCGATCTGCATCCTGCCTTCGAGCGCATCGGCGAGCGCATCGAGAGTGAGTTGTGCATCGCCTTGGACGAAATGCCGGCTCACGTACCCGCGGTTGTGTGCGAGTGCGTTGGCATCAATCCGGTAGAGCGCGTCGGGCAGTTTCAACTTGTAGCGAAGTGTTTCGTTGCTGCGTAGCCGCGAGCCCACCACCAGCATGGCATCGCAGGTCTGATAGAGCGCTTCGGCGGGCTTGAGCAGGTTGAATGATCCCAGGGTGGCCGGATGCGATTCCGGCACAATGCCTCGGCCTTGGACCGAGCTCACTACGCCCCAGCCCAACCTGATGAAGCGCTCAACCGCCGAGCGGGCCCCGCGGGCGCCGCCGCCCAGCCAGAGCATCGGCCGGCGGGCGCCGGCCAGCTGGTCGGCCAGAGCGATGACCTCGGCTTGCGCTGGCGCGAGCGCGCTTGGCGTCAGGGGAGCGAGATCGCCAGGCAGCGGCAGCGTGCGCGCCTGAATGTCGATCGGGATCTCGATGCTGACTGGTCCGCAAGGGGGCGTGAACGCAAGCCGGGCCGCCTCGCGCAGCGTTGCGAGCGCCGTCTCGGGGTTGCGAATCCGGAAGGCGGCCTTGCCCACCGACTGCAGCATGGCGAGTTGCGCCGGATGTTCGTGAATGAAACCCAGATCACGATCGAGGTACTCCGATTCGATCTGACCGGTGAGATGGAGGAGCGGCGTGCCGGCGGTGAGGGCCTCGACCATGGCGCCCGCCGCATTACCACTACCGGTGCCGGTGCTGGTGACGCAGACACCCAATACGCCCGTGACGCGTGCACAGGCATCGGCCATGTTGCATGCACCGGCCTCGCCGCGGGCAGAGACGAATCGAATCTGCTGACGGCGATGAAACGCGTCGAGAATCGGCATGTTGTGGATCGAAATCACGCCGAAGGCGGCGCGTACGCCGCAGGCCTCGAGAAAACGCGCAACCAGTTCGCCCACCGTGATGGTGGCCGGAGTTGGTGCAGGGGCAGGTGCGGTGCTCATCGTCCCAGATCGCGTTTGATTTTGGTGAGCGGCGAATCGGGCGGGTAGACCGGCGTGATGGGTTTGGGAGAGCCCAGCATCACGCACATGAGCGCATCTTCATCGCCGATGTTTTGCTCTTCGCGATAGACGCCCGGTGGCACCGAGATGAGATCGCGCTCACCCAGTACGGCCTCCCAGCGTTGCCCGTCCTTTTCACAGATCACTTTCATGGCGCCACGGAGCACGAAGAAGATTTCTTCGACGTCATGGTGGATGTGCGAAGGCCCGATGTTGCCAGCCGGGATCACCATGGTGCTGAAGGTGAAATGTGCTGACGGTACGGCGTTGCTGTCGCCTGAGACGCCGGTGCCGCCGGTGCCGACATAGCGCATCTGGGCACGGCGATACCGGGGATCGTAGTCGGCCTGGAACTTGAGGGCGTCCCAGTCGTAGCTGCGCGTGGAGCGGCGAGCGACGCGGCTCTCCATCCAGTCGGAGAAGCTTTGTCCCGAGGGCTGCATCAGGGAGCGCTGGATGTCGGCCTCGGGCGGGGTGAGGGGGTCGAGCAGACCGCGTTCGTTGAACACGGGCGCGTTGGCGGCGGGGGCGTTGCTCATGGGCGGCGTCTCGCTTTAAATGGATGCGTCAGTTTAATACACGAAACGTTGATTCATCAATGGAACAAGTTTGGGGGCGGAGCGCGGGGGGAGGGGGCGCAGAGCCGGGGCGGGTCGGGTCGCCCCCATCGGCGAGCCCCCGCTTTACGACCGCCTACGCACAGCGACTTTTCGGAGCTCTTCCACCCAAAGCACTGCACTCGCCGTCAGTGCGATGGGCGCGAGTGAGGACGCCGGTAGCGGCACCGTATGAAATACCGCGGCGATTCCGGGCACGTAGAGCACGGATAGCTGAAGCGCGACAGAGAGGGCAAGACCCGCCGCGAGCCATCGGTTGGAGAGCAGCGTTGGCGAAAATGCGCTCGCCGTGGCGCTGCGGCAGTTGAGCATGTTGAACCACTGACTGATCGCCACCAGCGTGAATACCTCGGTTTGCAGAACCGCCGGGTCGGTGCCTCGGTTCAGTCCCCAGGCGAACCAGCCGAACGCTGCAGCGGCCGAGGTGAGGCCCATGAGACCGGCCCGTATCAGCATCGGCCGGTCGAGTAGCGGCGCGTCGGCGGGCACTGGGGGCTTACGCATGGCATCAGGGTCTGCGGGATCCATCACCAGGTTAAGCGTGAGGGTGCCTTCAGTGACCAGGTTGATCCACAGGATCTGCACTGCGGTCAGCGGCAGTGGCCAACCGGCGATGAGCGCGAGCATGAGCAGCAGCACCTCGTCGATTGAAGTCGCGAGCAGGTAGAGGATCAACTTGCGCACACTCGCGTTAATGGCCCGACCCGCCTCGATGGCGTGGGTGATGGTGGCGAAATTGTCGTCGGTGATCACCATGCCGGCGGCTGCGCGTGCGACATCTGTGCCACTCGCCCCCATGGCGATCCCGATGTCGGCGCGCGCGAGCGCCGGGGCGTCGTTCACTCCGTCGCCGGTCATGGCAACGACATGCCCCCCGGCCTGCAGCGCCTCCACGATTCTCAATTTTTGCGACGGCTGAACACGGGCAAATACCGCAACCGATGCCATGCGCTCGCGGAGTTCCGCCTCATCCATGCGCTCGAGTTCCAGCCCGTCCACGGCCGCCCCTGGGGTGCCGGTTGACGCCCCAGAAATGCCGAGTTCCCGCGCGATGGCGAGGCCGGTGAGCTTGTGGTCGCCGGTTACCATCATCGTGCGGATGCCCGCCGCGTGGCATTGCGCGATGGCCTCTGCCACCCCCTCGCGAGGGGGATCGCGCTCGCCGATGAGGCCGAGCAGGGTGAGTCCGGTCGCGTTGATTCGGCAGCCTGTGAAGGGGTGATGGGCCTTCGAGAGCGGCGTGAGCGGCGACGAGGCGAGTGACTCAGGGTTGCCTTCGGACGGCGAGGCGGTTGTGGCCGGTGCGCGATTCGAGGGGGCATCGGTCCGATCGGCAAACGCCAGAACGCGCCAGCCGCG
Organism: uncultured bacterium; assembly: GCA_903866395.1. GTDB lineage: Bacteria > Pseudomonadota > Gammaproteobacteria > Burkholderiales > Burkholderiaceae_E > SYIM01. The sequence continues at coordinate 13,549 of CAIPNM010000027.1, read as the reverse complement.
GGCGGCCATCTGTTCCGCAGCCTCCTCGGCCGCTGCGAGACCGGCTTCATCCTGCGTGCAGAGGCGAAAAATCGTCTCCGGCGCGCCCTTGGCGAGGGTTAGCAGGCGTCCATCGGCCAGCCGGTGACAGCTCGCCATCATGCGGTGCTCAGCCTCGAAGGGCTGCTCGCTTTCGCGCGGTGCCTCGCGACGCCTGTCCTCCGGTGATTCGCCAAGCTGCACCGCGAGATCGAGCAACGTGGTTTCGGTGGAATCACGCGCATCGTTACAGAGCACGGCGGCGCGAAGGAGTCGCCGCAGCCGGGGTTCGTCGGCGGCACCGCGTAGTGGGGCCCCTTCTCCGGATTGACCCGGCTGCGCAGGGCGCGTCTCGAGGCTGTGCAGGCCCAGGCCGGGAATCCAGAGCCCGGCCGCCGTCATGTCGTTACGTGTGAGGGTGCCGGTCTTGTCGGTGCAGATGATGGTCGTGGCGCCCAGCGCCTCCACCGCACTCAGGCGTCGGATGAGGGCGCCGCGGGCGGCCATGCGCTGCATGCCGGCAGCCAGCGCGATGGTGAGCGCAATCGGCAGGCCCTCGGGAACGACCGACACCATCTGGCTGATCGCAATCATCAGCAGTTCGCCAGTGGGGATCTGTCGCCACAGCCCCAGAAGAACCAGCGTTGCAAAGAGCGCGGCCGCCACGCCCAGCAGGGCGCGTCCCAGAGTCGCGAGTCGTCGCTCGAGCGGTGTCGGGGGCTCTTGTGCCCGTTCAGACAATCGCGCGATCGCACCGACCTCGGTGTGGGGACCGGTTGCGACGACCACCGCGCGGGCATGGCCGGCCGTGGCGAGCGTGCCGGCATACAACATGCAGTGTCGGTCTGCGAGCAGCGTGGCCTCGGACACCGCCGAAGCGGATTTGGCGACCGGCACCGACTCGCCGGTGAGCGACGCCTCCGACACCTGCAGGCCCACCGCGGCGATCACCCTGGCATCGGCCGCAATGGCATCACCCGCCCCCACTTCGATCAAATCGCCTGGTACCAGGTTCGCGGCGTCGATGAGCTGTTCGTCGCCGCCGCGTCGCACCCTGACGCGGGTGGTCGACAGCTGGCGAAGCGCTGTCATCGAGCGGTCAGCACGTTGCTCCTGATAAGTACCCATCGCTGCGTTGATGATCACCACCACCAGGATCACAACGGCGTCTTCAATATGGCGTAAGGCAAGCGACAGGAGCGAAGCGCCCAGAAGCAGAAAGACCAGCGGGCTGGTGCACTGGGACAGGAACAGGGCGACGATCGAGCGGCGCGGCGCTTCGGGTAGCGCATTCATGCCATGAATAAGCGCGCGACGCTCAGCCTCGGCCTTCGATAACCCGGTGATCGGTTCGGCTTCCAACTGCGCGAGCGCAGCCTGCGCTGTCATCGCATGCCACGAGCAGGCTGCGAACTGCGGCGCTGGGATAGGGCCGCCGGTGGGGGGGCCTGGATGCACATCGGCCATTCGCTACTGTCGCGGAAGACCGCCTGCGCAGGCGGGGCCACGCTGCAACCGCCTTGCGTGCCGTCAACCCAGTACACTCATGGGGTTGTGGCCAACCCTCTGCCCGTCATGCCGTCAGCCTCTCGCCCAGCAAAAATCTTCGTCGCCGGCCATCGCGGAATGGTCGGGTCTGCGATTGTCCGCACCCTCAAGCGGCGCGCAGACCGTGCGCCGTTCGAGCTGATCACCCGGGCACATGCCGAACTCGACCTCGTTGATCAGCGCGCGGTACGCGAGTTCTTTGCCGACGAGCGGCCAGACCAGGTCTATCTGGCGGCGGCCCGCGTGGGGGGCATTCACGCCAATAACACCTATCCGGCCGACTTCATCTACGACAACCTGATGGTCGAAGCCAATGTGATTGACGCGGCATTCAGAAGCGGCGTGCGTCAGCTGCTCTTCCTGGGGTCAAGCTGCATCTATCCGAGAAATGCTGCGCAGCCCATGAGCGAAGAGGCGCTCCTCACCGGTGTGCTCGAACCCACCAACGAACCCTACGCCATCGCGAAAATCGCGGGCATCAAGCTTTGCGAAAGCTATAACCGGCAGTACGGCGCCTCGCACGGTGTTGACTACCGCAGCGTCATGCCCACCAATCTATACGGCCCGGGCGATAACTATCACCCTGAAAACTCGCATGTCATTCCGGCCCTCATCCGCCGCTTCCATGAAGCGCGCGAGGCCGGGTTGTCGCAGGTGGCGGTTTGGGGCAGCGGCACGCCGCGGCGCGAATTTCTTTTTGTCGACGATATGGCCGAGGCCAGCGTTCATGTGATGAATCTGTCGCACGAGGTCTATTCGCAGCATACCCAGCCAATGCTCAGTCACATCAATGTGGGCTGGGGCGACGACGTGAGCATTGCCGACCTCGCACGCGCGGTGGCGCGCGCGGTGGGCTATGTCGGTGACATTGTGTTCGATGCCAGCAAGCCCGATGGCACGCCGCGAAAGCTGATGGATAGCCGCCGCCTTCAGAGCTTGGGCTGGCAGCCACAGATATCGCTCGATGATGGGTTGAAGCTTGCCTATCGCGATTTTCTCTCCAGCACCCCCCGTTCGGTCTGACCGGCTCAATGGTTCAGACCCAACCCTCGAGCCGATCGACCCCATGCAGACCGGATCGGTGATCGAGCAGAACAGGCTGAGACGGCGGTAAGGCTACTTTTTGCCGAGGCCCAAGCGAGCGGCACCCTCGGTGTAGAGCCGGATTTTTTCCGCCATGAAGGCGTCCATTTCTTCGACACCCACGTTAACGAGTTCAAAGCCTGATTTTGCCGCAAGCTCCTTCATTTCGCGGTCCTCATTCAGCGCTCGCCACAGGTCGGAAATACGTTTGCGCGCTTCCGGCGCTGTGCCGCGTGGCATGCCGATGCCGCGATAGGCGCCGTCCACCCAGTCGACGCCCAGCTCCCGAAAGGTGGGCACATCGGGTAGCAGCGGATGCCGCTTTTCCATCGCGACTGCCAGCGGCCGCAGCCGGTTCTGATTGGCGATTGCAAACGGGGTATAGGTCATTGCGCCATCGATCTGAGCCCCCAGAACAGCGACCGACATATCGCCGGTTCCCTTGAACGGGATGTAGTTGGTCTTCACGCCGAAGGCTGCGTTCATGCGTTCATGCGCTGCGTGGTTGGCCGAGTTGAGGCCCGAGCCACCCAGGCTCATCTTGCCTGGCGATACTTTGGCTGCGGCCACGAAATCGGCAAAGCTGCGGATCGCGCTCGAGGCGGGCACGACCAGGATGTCGGGCGTGTAGTGGAACCAGAACACCGGCGTGATGTCGGCGGTTTTGTACTGCACCTGTCCTTCCAACGGCTGGAAGACAATGTGGGGGAGGTTGATGCCCACCACATTGAAGCCATCAGCAGGCAGCTGATTGATTTGGGTCCACATGAGCGCGCCGCCGGCACCTGGCTTGTACTGAATGATGGCGTCGAGCGTGGGGCAACGACGCTTGAGTACCACCTGCTGATGACGTGCCGATAGGTCGGACTCACCACCGGGCGGAAACGCCTGCCAATAGAGCACATGCTTATCGGGGCAGCCCTGCGCGAGGGCGGGTCCCGTGAGTGCCAGGAGTCCGGCAATCATTCCGCTGACAAGCGTGAGGCCCCGGGCGATAACGTTGCGCGATGAATGCATGATGGTCTCCAGTGGTTTTTGTGTAAGAGCGCGTGTTACTGAAGCGCTCGGCATACGGCGTCGGTCACCTGACGCGTGGTCGCCGAGCCGCCAAGATCGCGTGTGTGGAGGGTCGGATTGGCGGTGACCGCTTCAATAGCGCGCATCAGCCGCCCGGCAGCTTCGATCTCCCCCAGATGCTCGAGGAGCATCACGCAGCTCCAGAAGGTGCCTACCGGGTTGGCGAGTCCCTTGCCCATGATGTCGAAGGCAGAGCCGTGAATGGGCTCGAACATGCTGGGGTAGCGGCGTTCGGGGTCGATATTGCCGGTGGGGGCGATGCCCAGGCTACCCGCGAGGGCCGCTGCCAGGTCGCTCAGAATGTCGGCATGCAGATTGGTGGCCACCACCGTGTCAATGCTGGCGGGTCGGTTGACCATGCGCGCGGTCATGGCGTCAACCAGTTCCTTGTCCCAGTGAACATCCGGAAAATCAGCCGCCACCTGGCGCGCGATCTCATCCCACATCACCATGGCATGGCGCTGCGCGTTGCTCTTGGTGACCACGGTGAGCAGTTTGCGCGGGCGCGACTGGGCCAGGCGGAAGGCGAAACGCATGATGCGCTCCACGCCCGTGCGGGTCATGATGCTCACGTCGGTTGCCACCTCGATGGGATGCCCCTGATGCGCGCGGCCGCCCACGCCGGCATATTCGCCCTCGGAGTTTTCGCGCACGATCACCCAGTCAAGATCGGCGGGCGCGCAACGCTTGAGCGGCGCATCAATGCCCGGCAGGATCCGCGTGGGGCGCACGTTGGCGTACTGGTCGAAGCCCTGACAAATCTTGAGCCGCAGACCCCATAGCGTGATGTGATCGGCAATGGCCGGGTCGCCTGCCGAACCAAACAGAATGGCGTCCATGCCGCGCAGCGCGTCCAGCCCGTCGGCGGGCATCATTTCCCCGTGGGCGCGATACCAGTCGCCGCCCCAGCCAAAGTCAGTGAAGCTGAACTCGAGCATGCCGAGCGTGCGCGCGAGGGTGTCGAGCACTTCGCGGCCAGCGGGAATCACTTCCTTGCCGATCCCGTCGCCCGGGATGGTTGCAATGCGATAGCGTTTCATGGTGTTTGATCGCTTGAGAAGAAAATTGAGTAGCGCGCGGCGCAGGTCGATGCGGGGCGGTGGTGTAAAAGCCGGACGATATTGGGATTGTCGCGGGACGGCAACCCGGCGCGGTTCAGGGGGCGTAAGGTGTACTTGCTGCGGGGCGTGCTCCGGCGTAGGGTTGGTTACGGCGTCGTCGCGTGGCGCGCCGTCTTAAGACAGAGATATGAACAGGAGCTGAAATGGATCTTGGTATCCGGTCCCGGCGAGCGCTGGTCTGCGCGTCTTCGCAGGGGCTTGGGCTTGCCTGCGCGACTGCCCTCGCGCGCGAAGGCGCCGAAGTGTTCATCAATGGGCGTCATGCTGAGCGGCTCGAGGAGGCTGCCCGATCGATACTGTCGGCAACGGGTGCCACCGCCCGCACGGTGCTGGCCGACATCACGACCGAGGCGGGTCGGCAGACGCTTTTCGACACCTGCACCGATCTGGATATTTTGGTGAATAACAATGCCGGACCACCACCCGGGCAGTTGTCAGACTGGGACCATGACGCCTGGATTCAGGCGCTGGAGGGCAACATGCTCGCGCCCATTCTGCTGATTCGCGGCTTCCTACCCGGCATGCGGGCGCGAAAGTTCGGCCGGATCGTTAACATCACCTCGGCCATGGTGAAGAGCCCGCGCGCGCACATGGCGCTCTCCACCTCGGCGCGCACCGGGCTCACGGCTTTCAGCAAGTCGATGTCGTTTGAGGCGGCGGCCGACAATGTCACCATCAACAATCTGCTGCCCGAGCGCATCGACACGCCCCGCCAGGCTTTCCTGGCCGAGCGGCTCATGAAGATGCACGGCATTACCCGCGACGAAGCGCGCCAGCGGATCGCCGATTCAATTGCCGCCAAGCGCTTTGGCCGTCCGGAGGAATTTGCCGATGCCTGTGCCTATCTGTGCAGCGCGCAGGCAGGTTTCATCTCGGGCCAGAACCTGCAGTTGGACGGTGGTTCTTATCCTGGGCTGATCTGATGTCTGGCACGCTTTGCCCGCGGGCTGTGAGTGCTAAGAGGCGGCTTCGGTTCGCGCCCACTCCCGCAGCACAAACCGTTGAAGCTTCGCGTTTTCCGTGCGGGGCAGCACGGTAACAAAGCGCACCCGCCGCGGGTATTTGTAGGGGGCGAGCCGGTCGCGCACGAAGTGCTGAAGCTCGCTTACGAAGGCGTCGTTGCCCTCGCGAGGGCCCTTGCACACCACAAAGGCCATGACCACCTGGCCCCGTCCTGGGTCGGGCGCCCCCACCACGCCGCATTCGGCGACGTCGGGGTGGGTGAGGAGAACGTCTTCCACTTCGGGGCCGGCGATGTTGTAGCCCGCGCTGATGATCATGTCGTCGGTGCGCGATTGATACCAGAAGTAGCCGTCGGCATCCATCAGGTAAGCGTCGCCCGTCAGGTTCCACCCGTCTTGAACATAGACGCTCTGCCGCGGGTCATCGAGGTAGCGACACCCGGTTGGGCCTCGCACCGCTAGCCGCCCGATCGTGCCCGGTGGCACCGGCTGGCCCTGGTCGTCCAGAATGACCGCCTGGTAGCCTGGTACCACACGACCGGTGGCGCCAGCGCGCACTTCGCCCGGCCGGCAGCCGATGAAGGCATGCAGTAGTTCGGTGGATCCCAGGCACTCGGTCATTTCAAGACCGGTGGCGTCATGCCACTGCGCGCGGGTGTCGGCGGGCAGCATTTCACCGGATGACACCGTGAGGCGAAGCGAGCGTAGCGTGTCTCGTCGGGCGAGGGCGGCCATTCTTCGGTACAACGTTGGCGCCGTAAAGCAGATGCTGGCCCGATGCTGATCAATGCCTGCGAGGAGCGACTCGGCGGTCCACTGCGGCTCGAGCACGGCCGAGGCGCCTGCGCGAAGCGGAAAGATCAGCAGACCGCCCAGCCCGAACGTAAAGGCAAGGGGTGGAGTGCCAATGAATACATCATCAGGATCGGGCGCAAGCAGATGCTGTGACAGCACGTCAGCGATCAACAGGCAGTCGCGATGAAAATGCAGCGTGCCTTTTGGCTGACCGGTGGTACCCGATGTAAAGGCGATGAGGGCGACATCATCCTGCGCAGTGTCGGCAGCGGAAAAAGGCGTGCCGTGCGCAGCCATCGCGTCTTCGAGCCGGTGAGGCTCAGCGGCCGCCCCGCCGTAGCCAAGCACCGGTCCGGAAGACGGGCGGGCACTGCGAACCTCGTTCCATGCCTCCAGAAGCCCCGCCTCGCAGAGTGCGGCGCTGACCTGCGCGCGCTCGGCAATGACTGCAAGCTCGCGAGCGCGCAATAGCGGCATGGTGGTCACCGCGATGCAGCCTGCCTTCAGCACAGCAAGCCAACAGGCGGCGAGCATGGGGTGGTTTGCGCCGCGCAGTAGCACGCGGGCGCCGGTGGGGAGGCGGAAATCGGAGCGGAGGACGTGAGCGATCCGATCAACGCGGTCGGCGAGCTCGGCGTAGGTCCAGGTGAGGCCCGCGCCGCGAAGCGCAATGGCGTTGCCGCGGCCCGCACGCAGCTGGGTATCGATCAATTCGACCGCTGCATTCAGGCGCTCGGGGTACGCGATGCCTGCAGGTGGAGACAATAGTTGTGGCCAGGTATCTGGTGGCGGCAGCCGGTCGCGTGCGAAGCTGTCCTGGTGGCCGCTCTGTAGCATGCGGAGTGATGGCATGGATGCGCTGAGGGTTGTCCTGGGGGGGCGCAGGCTACTGTTCGAGCCCGGCGGGCGCGTCTTTCCAGGCGGGCGCAACGAGCCTGCGTTTGCCGTCGTGTGACATGCGGATGCCAGGTTCGTTGAGATCCTCGCGGTCCCACAGCTGGCAGGTCACCTGCTTGTGCTTTTGATCGAGACCCTCGCAGTAGTTGGTGTATTCGCACAGGCGCACCGCATCGGCCCGCCCGAGCAGGGTCTTGAGGGCCCAATCGGGGTCGGCGAGGCTCTGCCGCGCAGTGCCCACCACATCGCAGTCGCCCGCGGTGAGCATGGCCTCGGCAAAGTCGAAATTGTGAACACCGCCCGTACAGACGACAGGCGTGGTGCATCCCGCTGCATGAATCGCCTGGCGGATTCGGGCGGTCGCAGCGCGATTGCGGCCGAAGGGTCCTTGCGCGTCGGACAGATACTGCGGCATGCATTCATAGCCGCTGCGTCCGGTGTAGGGATAGGCGGCCTGCCCGACCGAAGGCTGCTTGGCATCGTCAAATTTGCCGCCGCGGCTAGTGGAGAGAAAGTCCATGCCGGCGAGTGCGAACTGCACGCCATACCAGAGGCTGTCATCGACTTGCGTGCCGCCATCGATACATTCCTCGGCCAGAAAGCGACAGCCCACCGCATAGCCGCTACCGACCTCGCTTCGAACGGCTTGGTAAACCTCGAGCGGCAGACGAACGCGCGCCTCGCGGCTGCCGCCGTAGCCATCGGTTCGCTGGTTGGTTGTAGAGAGAAACGACGCCATGGTGTAGGCGTGGGCATAGTGCAGCTCAACGCCATCGAAGCCCGCATCACGGGAGCGCCGCGCAGCCTGCGAAAAGAGCGAAGGTAGCTCCTCGGGGAGCGACTGAATATGGGGCAGATACAGATCGTTGACCGATTCGCGAGCGCCAAATTCCAGGCTCTGGCGATCGCGAGGATCGAGCACCTGAGCCCAGCCTGCCGCGCCGAGCGCGAGCAGGGCCTCGCGCGCGGCAGTCTCGCTTAGTCCGGTGAGGCCGGCGCGCGCGAGCAGCGCCGGGGTGAGCGCAAGGTGACGTTCAAAGAACGTACGCGGATCGGGGCGTCGACGGATCCGCAGAAAATCGATGATCTGAATGAGCAGACGCGTGTGACCGCCGCTGGCCTCATTGACCGCTCGGGTGAGTCGTCGTAGCCCGTCCACGTAGCGGTCGTCGCCAATTCGGAGGAGCGGCCCGCTTGGCACGTCGCGAATGCCGGTGGCTTCGATGACGATGGCCCCGGGACGGCCCTTGGCAAATCGGGCGTACCACTGGATGACGTCTTCGGTGACCTCGCCGTCTTCGTTAGAGCGCCAGGGCACCATTGCCGGCACCCAGGTGCGATGACGAAGCGTGAGCGGGCCGAGCGCGACGGGGCTGAACAGTTGCGAGGCTCGCGCCTGGTCAGCGGTGGGAATGCTGCCGCGCGCGGGCTCGAAGCGGATTCGCTCAGCGGGTTTCCACATGGGTGGGCTCCTGGCGGTGGCGGGGGTAAGGGTGGGGCATGAAGCGTTACTTTCCTGGCAAAAGCAACCGTGGCAGCGTGCAGGTTCGATTTTACCGGCGCAGGAGCAGGATGCTGGCCGATTGTCCAAGACGCGTGTTCAATCGCTGGTTGACCGCGCTTACCCCCGGGGCCGCGCTGGCACCGCTTGCCGCGCCTGCCGACGGCGACACCCTGCTGTCGGTGTCGTTCGCTCATGCAGTGGCGCCAGCGATTTACGCCTGGTTGCCCTTCGACGCCGCGCATATCGGCAATGTTGAGCAGGCCGATTTCTTTAACCGCCGGGTGGCAGCGTTTCTTGGCGTTTGACCGGGTTCGCGGAGCTGTCCGGGATCGCTTCCAGCGCCGGGTAGGGGCCATCGATCAGCGTGTGCTGGGCCAGCACGGTTTCACGAAGCTTCTTCCTGCTCACCTTGCCCTGCGGGTTTCTTGGCAGCGCGGCCATTTCAACGAAGAGGCGCGGTCGCTTGTGTCGGGACAGTACGTTCACGCGTGAATCAAGTTCCTCGCGCCAGCCGTCTCGGGGCTGTTCAATCACGGCAATGATGATTTCCCCCCAGTAATCGGATGGGAGCGAGGTGATCGCTGCCTGGGTGCAGGTTCGCATGCCAGCCAGCGCCGATTCGACTTCATCGGGGTTGACCCGATAACCGCCGGTCTTGATGACATCGGCAACCCGACCGGTGAGCCAGAGCCTGCCGCGCGAATCCAGCACGCCCAAATCTCCGGTGGCATGCCAGCCGTCCGGCTCATGCGGACGGAAGCCGTCGGCCGTGATGAGCCCATCCGACTGCTGGCTCGCGCGTAGCCATACTTCGTCCTCCTCGCCCGTTGCGCGCGGCGGCTCATGGGGATGACCAATCCGGATCTCGACGCCGGGTGCTGGCCAGCCCGTGCAGCTGCCGCCGGCTGCCGGGGCCTCGGCGAAGGCCTCATCGAGCTCGGTGAAGGTCAGCGTGGTGATCGGGTTGATGCACTCGGTCTTGCCATAGGTGATGCGCACCACCGGACCGAACATCTGCCTCGCGCGTTCGTAGAGCCCTCGAGCAAGCGGCTGCGTGCCGGTGAAGATGCAGCGTAGCCCTGGGAGGCTCGCGCCATCGAACGCGCTCACCAGCTTGGCAAGTACGGTGGGAGGCGCGAACATGGCCTCGTATCCGCCCGATTCGAGGAGCGGTCGGACCCGTGCTGGGTCAACACCATCGTGCAGTGTGACTTCGCCCCCGCAGTCGAACCACGCACCGCTGAGCAGGCCCGACCCGTGAACAAACGGGGTCATCAGCAAGATCTTCGAGCCGGGCTGAGGCATGAAGGGTAGACACGCCTTCTGCAACTGCTCACCGATCCAGCGACGGCCATGTGAGGCCAGCACACCCTTTGGGCGTCCGGTTGTGCCTGAAGTAAAGAGAATGCGGCCAGGGGTCGATCCCGGTACAGGAGGAAGTGTTTCGCCGCCGTCGTGAAGGGGAATGTCGGCCGACATCATGGGTTCGAGCCCGGCCTCAGCCGCGAGTGCAGCGCGCGGCTCCCGCGTGATCAGGATCCTCGCACCCGAGACCTGGGCGCACCAGCGGATTTCGTCGGTTGTGTAGCCCCAACCCAGTGGTACCTCGGAAAGTCCGGCCAGCTTGAGGCCAAAGCTCACCCAGATCGCTTCCAGACTGTTGGGAAGGAGGCTCGCGACCGGTGTGCCTGGGTGAAGGCCTTGGGTGAGGAGGTGGACTGCGACAGCATGTGCACGCGCACTGAACTCGGCGTAGCTCATGGCGTTGCCCAGGCCGTCGCGCGCGGCGATGCGATTGCCGAATCGGGCAGCGAGCACGCGAAGTTGGCCCGACCAGTCGACCTGAGCGAGCGGCGGGGGGGGGGAATTCACGACGTTTGCGCTCCGCGTTCAGCCATGAAACAGTTGGGCGACGCGGGGAAGTTCTGGCAGGCGGTTCAGCCGCTCGAACACCGCTTCCGCATCGAGGTCGCGCGCGGCGCGGGTGCAGTCAAGAAACTTTGCCTTCAGATCGGCGGGCTTGAGCGGCAGCATGGCATTGCCGCGTGCAAAACGCAGATCGCCAGAGGCAAGCACTCGCCCATCGGTGAGTTCGATTTCGATGCGATCGTTCAGGGCAAACACGGGTTCGTGGGGGCAGCGCTCGCCGTCAACCGCTTGGATCCGTACGCGCTCCATGAGGCGTTGGATCAAGGGCTGATTCACGAAACTATCGGTCAGTTCAGCCAGCCCTACGCTACGCGCCGCGAGCGAAGAGGCCACCGCAAACTCGAGGCTGAATTTGGCCGCGAGCCCCGTGACTGGCCGATGATTGCGCAGCATCGAGGCCTGTGCGACGCCGATCCAGGCCCGCACTTCGCGCACCGCGTCCGGGTGAAGGTCGTGTGCCTGCGCGAGGTCGATCACCGCATCGATCACCCGGTGGGTGGCATAGCAGATCGGATATTTTTTAATGGACAGCCCGGTATCGAGAATGCCGAGCGGTCGGTTTTGCGTGATCACGGGCGCGTCAAGATCGACGCTTCCCTTTGGCGAGAGCGCAGCAAGATAGCCGGCATGATGCTCGAGCGCATCGTCAGCCGCGGTGAGCCCGGCTTGCGCCAGTTGTGCGGCTTCGATGCCCGCGGCGGCGGCGCGGCCGGCGTGTAGCGGCTTGGTCATGGTGCCGAAATTGGCCACCAAGCCGCCAGCGAAACTGCCGGCGAGGGACAGCGCATGACGAACCCGGTCGGCCGGGAGCCCGCGCAGATGGGCGGATGCCGCCGCCGCAGCGACCGTACCGAGCACCGCTGTGGGATGCCAGCCCTTCAGATGGTAGGCATCCGGCTCACGGCGGAACAACTCACTCCAGACCTCATAGCCCACCAGATACGCACGCACTGCTTCCGCGCCGCCCAGGCCCAACGCCTCGGCCTCTGCCAGCACGGTAGGTACCAGGACGGTGCTGGGATGCCCGCCCATTGCAACATCATCGAAATCGAGCGCATGACCCGCTGTGCCATTGATGAGTGCCGCGTCGGCGCTGGCCGCGCGTCCGGTGCCAGCCAGTAAGGTGGCTTCGCTAGCGGCGGAGCCCCTGGCGGCCACAAACCGCGTGACCATCCCCACAACAGGCTCCTCGCGGCCCGCGATCAGGGTGGCGGTTGTGTCGATGAAGCCGCTCTGCGCGATCTCGACTGCACGGCCAGACAAGGCGCCTAAGCCGGGCGCGTGGACAAATTCTGCAAGCGATCGGGTCAGTCCTGGCATGCGGGGTTCTCGTCTGAAATTGAAAGGGGGCGCGTTGTATCGATCTGCCCTGAGCCCGGGGGCGATCACTCCATCCCGAGCAGTTTGTAGATCCGCCGGGTGTAAGCGCCGAATGCCGCCTGCGTTTTCATATCCAGCGTGCGGGGGTGGGGCAGATCGATGTCGAAGTTGTCCGCCATCTTGGCGGGGCCGGCGGTGAGGACCACGACCCGGGTGCCCAGAAATACAGCTTCGGAAAGACCGTGCGTGACGAAGATGATGGTCTTGCCCGCCTCCTTCCAGATCCGCAGTAGCTCCAGGTTCATTTTCTCGCGGGTGAGCGCATCCAGCGCACCGAAGGGCTCATCCATCAGGACCAGCTTGGGATCGTGAACCAGCGAGCGGGCAATCGCTGCGCGCTGTTGCATGCCACCGGAGAGCTCATAGGGATACTTCGATTCGTTTCCGGCGAGCCCGACGAGCGCCAGCAGGTCGCGGGCCCGGTCGCGTGACTCGGCCATGGGCAGGCCCAGAATCTCAGCAGGCAGCAGCACGTTTTCCAGAATGCGTCGCCACTTGAGTAGCAGCGGCTGCTGAAACACCATGCCGATATCACGCGCCGGATCGAATGGATGCGTGGTCGAACCGATGGACACCTCGCCGCCGTCGTGCGGGTGAAGCCCTGACAGGATCTTCAGCAACGTGGACTTGCCGCAGCCTGACGGACCAACGAGCGACACGAGTTCGCCTGGCATCACATCAAACGTGGCGTCGGAGATGGCCAGATGCTCGCGCTTTCCGGTGCGATAGACCTTGCGAACCCCTTTCAGGCGGATGAACGGCGGTGCGGCGTCTGGCATGGAGCGTGGGTGTCCTGTGGTGGGGATGGCAAGCGGACGGTATCGTAGACCGAGCCAAGGATAGCCGCCAGCGAAACGTCGACTCTGCGGTCCGTATCAGGTCTGGGGTATCGTTGCGCATCAGGCTGAATTTCCCCGGGGAGCACGATGGGTTTTCAGGTCAACTGGGAGCGCAACGACTATTCGCGGATCCCGCACTGGCTCTATCACCACGAGGAGGTGTACCGCCTCGAGATGGAGCGTATCTTTCGCGGCCCGCTCTGGCACTACCTGTGCCTGGAGGCCGAGGTGCCCAAACCTGGCGACTTCCGCACTACCTGGGTGGGTGATACGCCAATTGTGGTGAGCCGCGACCGTGGGGGCGAACTGCACGCCTGGGTGAATCGCTGCTCGCATCGCGGCGCAACCATCGTCCGTAAGGTTCAGGGCAACGCAACCGACCATGTCTGCATTTAT
>CAIPNM010000026.1 GCA_903866395.1 uncultured bacterium | reverse complement strand
AGGGTGGCAGAACCCTCCCCGGTCTTCTCGAGCCTGCCGGTACCGAGGTTGACGGACCTGGTCAGCTGCAAGGGCGCAAGGGCCGCCGTGGTCGAGGAAACGGTCGAAAGCAAAGTCAGCTTTGCGCCGGGCCCGGAGACATTCTGCACGTCCAAGATACCACCGCCCGACGAAAGCGTCGCGTCGCCGGACAAGGTCACCGTGCCCGTGAGGTGATTCGTATCGGAGATATTACGCAGGGCGCCGATCGAGGCGTCTCCCGTGCCGATCAGGGTGATGTTCTCGGCGGAGTAGAAGCCGTCACGGAGCAGAAGGCTCGCTCCGGCGTTGACGATGGTGTTGCCAACGGCGCTGCCCAGTCCGCTACCTGTGGCCAGATCGATGCGACCCGCCTCGATGGTGGTGACGCCACCATAGCTATTGTTTGCGGTGAGTTGCAGGGTTCCCGAACCACGCTTAGTGACCTTACCCGTGCCAGAGATGATACCAGAGGCGACCTTGGTGCCGGCGTTGTTGTAGATCAGCTCCGTCGCGGTGCCATCAAGCTTGATATCGCTCACGACCGCCGCCGCGGTCCCGTAACCGGAACTGGCGCCGTTGCCGATTTGCAGCTTGCCTGCCGAGACCGTGGTCAGGCCCTCGTAAGTGTTGGCACCCAGGAAGGTAAGCGTGCCTGATCCCAGCTTGGTAACGGCCCCGGAACCGCTGATCACCTTGTCGTAGGTGATGTCGTTCGAGCGGTTGAAGCGGAGCAACGCGCCGTTGTTGATGTTACCAAGGAGGGCACCCTCCGTCCCACCCGCGCCGATATCCAGACGGCCAGTAGGCTGGCCGTTGACGACGGGGCCGGCCACGATGGTCGTCAAACCAGTAAAGGTATTGTTCTTGGCGAGGATGAGCGCGCCCGAGCCTTCTTTGTTAAGGGTGCCCGTCCCTTCGAGAATATACGCTGCTCCAGGCACTATAACGCCTAAACCATCGCGAACATATCCATAGGTCCAATCGCTGGATTTGCTGACGAGCAACTGCGAGCTATTGAGGATATTGCTATTCTGCTCACCCGCGGCGCCCGTGATCGTCAACCGCCCTTGGGAAATTTTCACCAAGCCACTGGACGAGTTCGTGCCCTCGATGATGAGTTCGGCGAGTCCGGTCTTTTCGTAAGCGGAAATGATTTTCGAACGAATAGTCGCCTGCCTCTGAGTATCGATGACGCTTCCGGTGGTGAGACTGAGAGTGCCTTCGTTTGGCTGAGTCCCGACTGCATAGTTAAGCCTATTTGCCGGAGCCAACGGATCAGTAACGGGCATGAAGTAAAGCGACCCCGTCTCGAAGGTGAAGCCTGGAAGACTGACCGTTCCCGCCTGATTGCCGGCAAAGGCCAAAGCCTTGCCCGGTATGAAGGCAACCGGGGAACCTGCCACCGGCTTCGAAAGCCAATTGGTAGACAAGCTGTTCCACGCGCCGTCGCCTCCGGAGGGAACTATCCCCGCTGGGTTCGACCCGTTCCAATACAGCAGCGAGTCTGTGGCCGAATAAAATCTGACGTTATCAAGGTTACTTGTAGTCCCCGTGTTAAGCAACTCCAGCCTAAGTTTTCCGTAACCCTGTGTGGAGTTCGTGAAACCGTAGAACCCCCAATAAGGCCCGTATGCCGTCTCATACGCCGTCATTTCTACCGTGCCGGAGTAAGTAGCTGCCTTGGACATCGTAATGGTCCCTTGCAGGGGGTTTATCGCACTTACTACGGTCGCGGTATCTATGGCGTCGGCTTTAAAAGTTAACGAGGTTGTCCCACTTGTGTTGCTTGTCGGGGTCCTGCTCAGAGTAACGGAGTTCGCGTTTATCGCATCGATCACCGTCGCCGGCCCCGTTGTGGGGATGCCAGTGCCAGTCACAACCATGCCTACGAATAAATCCCCAAGCCTCTCAGTAGGTATACTGACCGTGTTGCTCGTGGTGCTAAGCGAGAGGCCACCAACTTTATTGTCCGTCGCCAGCCTGCTGAGCGAATGAAGTGTAGCCAGGCTCGTGAATCCAAGCAACCCGTCAAGGCCGCTTTGAACCGTAGCGGTGCTTTGCCCTGCCGTGGTCGTGATGACCAGCTTGCCTTTATAATAATTGTTTGTGAATTTGATGCTTGTGCCACCGCTGGCTGAATCTGCTGTTAACGGATTATTTATTGAAATCGTGTTTCCCGTCACAGCGGTAACGAAGGTGTTGCTGGCGATTCCAGTTCCTGTCACGTAAGAGCCGACTTCGATTGCGGCACCCGGAATGTTTAACCACGGGTAGTTGATTGTCTTACTCCCTGCGGTAAATGTGCCACCGGGCGGCGCGAACGTGAGAGACGCACCCCCAGTGTAAGCAGCCGTTGTCGCTGCGCTCAGGGTAATGACTAACCCGTCGATCCGCTGAATGGTCGTGCCGGCAGCAATGCCATTACCTGCCACTTTCATCCCGACATAAAGTTGTTGGGCCAAGCTCGCGTTTGCGCTGGGAATGGTCACCTGTGTGACCGTTTTGAGAAACGTCACCGAAGGCACGGTTACGGACATTGTCCCCGGAGTGACACTGGAATCCGAGCCCCAGGCCCATATCAAGCTACCCGTATTACTTGAACTTATGTCGAATACTTTTATAGTAGAGGTTGTTTCCAGATTGTAGTTTTTGAAACCAAATCCGTTAATCAAAGAACCATTGAAATCGATTATATAAGAACGATTGTAAGAATATAGGGTACCGCTACCGTAAGCGTTTACATAAGAAAGGGGTTGGGCAGTGGCGGTCGTCAACGTCGCCTTAACCCCACCTGCAATTACTTCATATGATGTCGCAGCAGAGTCGAACTTGAAATAATCTAAGTTAGTTAGTCCAGTAGCTTGACTCGCCGCTTGAACCCATTGCTGCTCTAACTTTGTAGCGTAATCGAAGGTGGGCGCAGCATTGTCCCAGTTTTGGTTATTTCCGCCCGCGTACGACTTGATTTGCGCCTCGAGCGGATTAACAAGGAGGACAGCGGCCGTCATCAGGACGGCCTGAGAAATCTTCAACAGGGGATTTCGCATGGACTAGGGGGTAGCATCTGGTGTGCCAATTGAGCGTTTGGCTCAATAACCATTTATACTATTTTAGTAAAATAGTTGTTAATCACTTACGGGCGGCCGGACTGGTCTCCGCCGAAGGCGTGTAGGCGGAGTCACGGTGAGGTGCCCGACGGCGGAGACCAGGTTCACGGCTTGGCGAATAGTCACGACTTCGGTGTCTCTTTCTAATCAAGGCATCGGCCGCCAGTCCCTGACCGGCGCTTCGCCACCCCAACAAAAAGGGGCGCCGATCGGCGCCCCTTTGTTTTCCCCATGTCACCGTGTCCCCTTGCCCGCGTGACCCTCGCGGTGCCAAGGCGCCGCGCTCAGTCTCCGCCCTTGGAGGGCTTGCCGGTGGAGGAGAAGAACTCCTTCACGCGGGCCCGGAGGTAGTCGCGGTTGAGCTTGGCGATGACGTCGAGCGTGATGCTCTTCGGGCAGTGCGCCTGGCACTCGCCGTAGTTGGTGCAGTTGCCGAAACCGGCTTCGTCCATGGTCTTCACCATCGAGAGCGTGCGGCGGTCGCGCTCGGCCTGGCCCTGCGGCAGGATGTT
>CAIPNM010000025.1 GCA_903866395.1 uncultured bacterium | reverse complement strand
TCACGCAACCGTCAGCCGAGCGACCGAGGAGCACGATTCGTCCGCTCGGCCGAACCGAGCGAATCGCGTCATGGAGGTAGTGATAAAGCGGTTCGGCATCCACGACATCGCGGAGACCGGTGGCATCGAACACGAGCGCGTCGACCCGCATGCCTGGCGCATCGCCGACCGACCAGCGCCCCGACATCAGCCCGGCTGCATTGGCGATCGAGGTCCACTGTGGAAGGCTGTCATGCGCAAGGGTCTTCGCCTGCATGGCCGAAAACGAAGCGACCAACACTTCAAGCAGACCCGGTTGGGGACCCGCCCCCACCAGCACCTCACCGTCGAGCACGGGTTGATGGCGGCTGAATCGGCGCAGGGGCTGCGGCTTTGGCAGGCCCAGGATCGAGGTGATGACCGAGCCCAACCGGGAATTCGCAAAGCTCAGGTAAGCGTCAGACATGGGGAAACATCCTGTTGAGCAGCCATGCTACCCCGCCCACCACACGGATCTGCGAAACCCCAGGCCCCGACCGGCGAAACTTCAGGGCATCATCGCGCACCAGGCTGCACTTCCCCCTCTCCATTCAAGGACTCTCATGGATCTCAAACTCGCAGGCAAAACCGTGATGATCACCGGCGGCTCGAAAGGTATCGGCGCCTCGTGTGCCTGGTCGTTTGCGGCAGAAGGTTGCGGGCTGAAGCTGGTGGCGCGTAACGGCGAAGCCCTCCAGACGCTCGCGCGGCAGATCGAGGCGGCGCACGGGGTCAAGGTGGAAACCTACGCGCTCGACCTCCGCGCCCCAGCTGATCTGGCGCAAGCCGCCGCCCTTTGCAGCGACTTGGATATTCTGGTGAACAACGCGGGCGACATTCCTGCGGGATCCCTCGACCGCCTGGATGACCCCTCCTGGCGACATGCCTGGGAACTCAAAGTCTTTTCCTACATCTCGCTTTCGCGCGCAGCGTTTGTGGCCATGCGCGACCGCGGCCAGGGCGTGATCACCAACGTGATTGGCATGGCCGCCGAGCGGCCAACCTTCGAATACATCTGCGGGGCAACCGCCAATGCCGGGCTTGCCGCCTTCACCAAGGCGCTCGGACAGGGCTCGCTCAAGCATGGTGTGCGGGTGATGGGCGTGCACCCGCCTTCCACCCGGACCGAACGGATCGACACCATCCAGCGCGGGCTTGCCAAACAACACTATGGCGATGAATCCCGCGTTGAAGACCTGTTCCGGGACAAACTCGCCACGCCCGCGATCGACCCCGAGCAGGTCGCCGATGCGGTGGTCTATCTGTCCTCGCCCCGGGCAAGCCAGTTGACCGGCATTGTGATGAATCTGGGAATGGTGAACGGCTAAAGAGGCGCGCTGACAATCCCGAACCGCGCCGGAGTTGGGTCTCGCCAGGGGTATCATTCCGGCATCTCCTGCCCGATTGATCCCCAATGAAAATCGCCATCGCCGGCCTGGGCTATGTAGGCCTCTCCAACGCGGTGCTGCTGTCTCAGCGCCACGAGGTGGTCGCGGTCGACCTGGTTGCCGCCAAGGTCGACCAGGTCAATGCCCGACAGTCGCCCATTGAAGATGCCGACATCACCGCATTTCTGGCCACCAAGCCGCTCAAGTTGCGGGCAACGGTCAATGGGGCCGACGCCTGGCGCGACGCCGACTTTGTGGTCATTGCCACCCCCACCGACTACGACCCGGTCACCAATTATTTCAATACCGCCTCGGTGGACGCGGTCATCCGCGATGTGACGGCCGTCAATCCGCGGGCGCTGATGGTGATCAAGTCCACCATCCCGGTGGGATTCACACTGGCTGCACGCGAGCGTCACGGCACGCAGAACATCGTCTTCAGCCCCGAGTTTTTGCGCGAGGGCAAGGCGTTACACGACAACCTGTACCCCAGCCGTATTGTGGTGGGAGAACAGTCGGATCGAGCGCGGGCGTTCGCCTCGCTCCTTCAGGAGGCTTCCCTCAGACCCGACGTGCCGGTGCTCTTTACTGGCAGCACCGAGGCCGAAGCGATCAAGCTCTTCGCCAACACGTACCTGGCCATGCGGGTTGCCTATTTCAACGAACTCGACAGCTATGCCGCCTCACACGGCCTGGACACGCGCGAAATCATCGAAGGCGTGTGCCTCGACCCGCGCATCGGTAGCTTCTACAACAACCCCAGCTTCGGCTACGGTGGCTATTGCCTGCCCAAAGACACCAAGCAACTGCTCGCCAATTTCGCGAATGTGCCGCAAACCCTCATCGAAGCCATCGTCAACGCTAACAGCACTCGTAAAGACTTTGTCTCCTTTGACATTCTCAAACGCAATCCCAAAACCGTGGGCATTTACCGGTTGGTGATGAAGGCAGGATCCGACAACTTTCGTGCGAGCAGCGTTCAGGGCATCATGAAGCGGCTGAAGGCCAAGGGTGTCGAGGTGATTGTCTATGAGCCCGTGCTGAAGGAGCCGCGCTTCTTCAACTCCGAGGTCACCCACGAC
>CAIPNM010000024.1 GCA_903866395.1 uncultured bacterium | reverse complement strand
GGCACATCGCCTTCAATCACGATATCGGTGGCGCCGGTGTTGCGGCGGTCGTGCAGTACCACCCGATAGCCTTGTGCAGCTAGCCGCCGCGCGAGCGGCACGAATTCGTCGTAACCTCGACGGCCGCCGGTAATGAGCGCGACCCACGCGCCCGATTCACCGACGATTTCATAACGCATACGGATTCCGCGTACTTGTGCAAAGGGCATGATGGGGGTGACCTTTCCGGAATGAGCCGTGAACTGATTGACCAAGGTTGCCGAGGCGCTCGCAGCGTAGCAGGATATCGGTTTCCAAGCCGCAGAAGGCCCGCGCCGGGCACCAAGCGGATCGCCTTCAGCACCTACCGGAGTTCACCATGCAAGACCCGAACGTTCCCAGTATCCGTCGCGTCGTCACCGGCCACGACGACCAGGGCAAGGCCATCGTCATGATTGATGAGGTCTGCCAGCACTTCCGCCAGGGACGGGGCAATGCCTTCGTGTGCAACATCTGGACGACCGACACGGTACCCGCCAATAACGACGGCGATCGCGACGGCGGCAAGCGCGAGGGCAAGTTCACGATGATTGAAGACGGCAGCGTATTCCGCATTCTTGACTTCCGCCCCGGGGTCGAAGCGCGCATGCACCGTACCGATTCCATCGATTACCTGGTGGTGATGAAAGGCGAAATTCACATGGAACTCGACGATGGCGTCGAGGTTCACCTGAAGGCGGGCGACGTGATGGTTCAGCGCGGCACCATTCACAACTGGATCAACCGCGGGACCGAAACCTGTGTCATTGCGGTGATTCTGATTCACGCGAAGCCTGTGGAGGCCGGTGGGCAGGTGCTGAACGCGGTGGGTTAGGGCTTGTGTTCGCCAGCCGCATGACGGTTGTTCGGTATCGCTCTTCCGATCGCCGGTGCGTTTCGTAGCCGGTTGAATAAAAACATGCTATTCATCCCCTGCCGCCGTTGATGCGGCGGGCCCTGGTCGCACATCGTCGCGCGGGTCAAGGGTGGTAAACCAAATCGGAGACAGATCGATGGCATTCCGCTTCAAGTCCACGCTCGCCGCAGGCGTCGTAGCGTTTCTAAGCGCATTTGCGCCCGCGACGCAGGCCGAGACGTTCAAGGTCACCTTTAGCGCGGCTCATGGCCCCCAGCTCCCCTGGGTTGGCATGATCGAAAATTTCTACATGCCCGAAGTGGACAAGCGGCTGAAGGCTGCCGGTGGCAAGCACAGCATCGCCTGGAACAAAGCGTTCAGTGGCACGCTCGCAAAGGTTGGCGGGGAACTGGATGCGGTGGCCAACGGCGTTGCCGAGATGGGTTACGTCTACACCATCTTCGAACCTGCCAAGCTGCCGCTCCTGGCAGTGTGCTTCATGGCACCGTTTGGCAGCGATGATCCTCGGGTGCTGAACAAGATCATGTATGAAATGAACCAGGAGATGCCAGAGCTGGCCAGTCAGTGGACTCGTCACAACCAGATCTTTCTTGCGGCCGTATCCACCGACACCGATTACCTGCTCACCAACTTTCCGGTAAACAGTATCGCTGATCTGAAGGGGCGCAAGCTTGGTGCGGCGGGGTCGCTTTCGTTATGGGCCAATGGAATTGGTGCCGTCCCGGTTCAGGGTGACTTCGCAACCCATTTCAACAACATCAAAACGGGTGTGTACGACGGTCTGATTGCTTTCACGACGGGCATGTATCCGCCCAAGCTGCACACCGTTGCCCCGTTCGCGACCCGAGTGGATTTGGGGTCGATGATGATTGGCGCGCTGACCGTCAACAAAGCGTTCCACGACCGTTTGCCTCCCGAGGTTCAGAAGGTACTCAAGGACGTAGGCCGGGAATACACCGACCGTATCGCAAGCACGCTGCTGGGGCTGGCAGCCACGTTCGAGCAAAAAATGACCGAAGAGGGCACGAAATTTACAAAGCTCTCGCCGGAGGAGCGGCTCAAGTGGGCCACCACCATGCCCAACATCGCTAAAAACTGGGCGGACACCAACGCCAAGCGGGGGCTTCCCGCGCCGGTGGTGCTGAATGCCTACATGAAGAAATTGCGCGACAACAACGTCCCGCTCGCACGCGAATGGGATAAGAACTGACCCCTGAAACTCAGTGCAGTAACGCCGGATCAGGGCCAACCCTGATCCGGGTTTGCCAATGAATCGACTCGACAACTTTTTCAGCCGCGCCCTGCTGTTACTCAACTCAATCGGCACGGTCTGGATTTTCATTCTGATGATCGTGATCGTCACCGACGTGATCGGGAGAACGGTTTTTACGCGTCCGCTTCCGGGCGTACCGGAACTGGTCAGCCTTTCCATTGTCGGGATCGTCTTTCTTCAGATCGGCCAGGCACTTCGCTCCGGTCGAATCACTCGCGTCGACACGCTGCTTGAAGTGCTTGATCGTCACGCTCCGAAAGTGTCGGCCTTGCTGCAGGGGTTCTACGGCCTGCTGGGCATGGGGCTATTCATCGCACTTTTCAATGCCTGCCTGCCGCTCTTTCTTCGTGCCTGGCAAAACGGGGATTACGTTGGCGTCGAGGGCTACATCACCTACCCAGTCTGGCCGGTGCGCTTGTTCATGCTGATTGGCTGCGTCGGCGCCGCGATCCAGTATGTATTGTTTGCAGCGCGAGATTTCGCTAGGGTGCTCCACCGATGACTGGAACAGAAGTTGCGGGATTTTCGATCCTCGCCATCCTGGTGCTCATCTACAGCGGCCTACATGTTCCGGTGGCTTTTTGCCTGGTATCGCTCATCGGGGTCTGGGTCATCAAAGGCAGCTTTGCGCAGGCCTCGGCGCTGCTCGGCATGGCAGCCTCCGATGCGGTCTCGTCATACGACTTTGGCGTCATACCGTTATTTGTCCTGATGGGCTTACTGGTAAGCGTCGCCGATCTGGGGCGCGATGCATTTCTCGCGGCCAACGCTTTGCTGGGAAGGTTGCGTGGCGGGTTGGGCGTTGCCACGGTTGCCGCCAATGCAGTGTTTGCAGCGGTCACGGGAGTGTCGATCGCATCGGCTGCAGTGTTCACCAAGGTGGCCGTCCCTGAAATGATCACCCTGGGCTACCGGCCTCGTTTTGCTGTGGGCGTGGTCGCAGGGAGTTCGGTATTGGGGATGCTCATTCCGCCGAGTCTGCTGCTCATCATCTATGGATTGCTCTCGCAGCAGTCGATTGGCGATCTGTTCATCGCTGGGATTGTTCCGGGGCTCCTCCTGTCTTTGCTCTTCTGCATCTACATTGTGTTCACGGCCACCTTCAGACCGGCGCAGATGTTCCAGTCGCCGTCCAGCGCTCAGCCGGGCGCTGGCCTTCCGTTGGGCAAGATCATGACCTTGCTTACACCGCTGATCGTTCTGGCGGGTGTCGTGATTGGAGGCATATACGCAGGCTGGTTCACCGCGACCGAGTCCGGCGCCATCGGCGCGTTGGGCGCCTTCGTTCTTGCCGCCATGCGGCGAAAGCTCACCTGGAGCGGCCTCTGGAAAGTCTTGGTTGAGACAGGGCAGGTGACCGTGGCGATCCTGTTTGTGATCATCGCCGCAAACATCTACACCCGCCTGATTGCGATATCGGGGTTGCCGAATGTGCTGAATGAAGCCGTGGTGGCCGCCCAGTTGGGTTTTGTCGGCCTGCTCCTGATTTACGCGTTTCTGATCGTGTTGCTGGGCACCATCCTTGATGGGGTATCCATCATGCTCATCATGGTGCCGATGTTCCTGCCGCTCCTGGCGCCCCACAACATCGATCTGATCTGGTTTGGAATCGTGACGGTGGTAGCGGTGGAAATCGGCCTTCTGACCCCACCCTTCGGGCTGTCGGCTTTTGTGATCAAGAGCACGCTGGCCGACGACAGAATAACGCTTGGCGAAATTTTCCGAGGCGCCGCGCCCTTCGCCATCATCATGGGGGCGTTGCTGCTCGCGATCATCTTCATTCCATCGATCGCGACGGTGCTGGTTCGATAGCCCCGATCCCGCTGCTGCGAGTTGGTTGCCCCTTGGGCTACCGCTGGTCGGCAGGTACGAGCGGCAGCAACAGCATGGGCGGGTGAGCAGGATCAAAGTGCAGGGTCACCCGGTTATCAAACACTGCCGCCGGCCTGTCTTCCGGGCAGGTGTGCCGGAACGGACCCACGCCTGTGAACGGTTGGCCAATGGCCGCGGTCATCGCTGACAGGTCGCCAGGGTACTCGTAGTCTTTCCCCCGAACGGAGAGCGCAATCCGGTAGCCCGCAGGCGCGACGAAACAGGTCGGGAAAATTTCGACATCCATGTCGTAGCGCTCGCCCGGAGCGAGTGGCTCTGACGAGTCCATGGTGTGATAAGGACGGTGAGGCAAGGTTCTGTCGGTGTCGAGTTTGCGCATCGATCCGCGTAACCACCCGTGCGACATGGGCGTATGGGGATCGTTTGAACCTGCGTAAGTCACTTCTTTCAGATCGGGGGTGAACAGGCGCAGCACCAGGAACAGGTCTGCATCGCTGGTCGACGAGGAAATGCGCAGCTTTGCCGCCGCGGGCCCGATCACGTGGCACTCCTCGGACAAGGGCTCGGTGATGAAGGTGAGCCCGTCGCCCATCGCTTCATAGGTCACTGACGCTTCACGCTTAACCGGCTGGTCGGCGCGCAATGCGCCATCGGCATGCAGATAAAACTTGGCCCACCTTGTATCTTTCAACGGCCACTGCTCGTCGCCACGAGACTCGAAAGCCGCGCCAGGACGCCTGACCAGCATGTGTACGCGGGGCCGCTGTCCCCAGCCGTTATCCTCGTCTTTCAGGAAATGTCCGAAGAATTGTTTCTGAAGTGCGATACCGGTGTTGGTGTAGTACTCAGTCCAGTGTTCATAACAATGAAAATCAAGCCACTTCTGCTCGGTGCCCGCCTGCAGAAAGCCTTCTACATTGCCGCGCAGATGAAGCCCCTGTCCGCCCCAGTTTCCGGCCGACAACAAAGGCGTGTTGATCCGTGAGAAGTCGGGTAGACGCGAGCGCCAGTAGTCTTCATTTGCGAACCGGTGCTCGCGAATTTTGCGTCGCCAGTCGATCATGGTGGCGGCAAGCGTTGCGTCATCGACGCTCTCCGGACCTGCCACCCACTCGCCCTCCACAATATGGCTTATCCACCCACGCTCACCGACACCGTGCTGAATGGGCAAGACATATTTGTTGAACCACAGGTCGCTGAACAATGACAAAACGCCGCCATGGCGCGTGAACTCTCGATAGAAGTCGGAGCAGCCTTCCCAGACACAGATCGCTTTCAGATAGGGTGGCTGAAGTGCAGCAACCTGCCACTGGTTCATGGCCAGATAGGACACTCCGGACAGACCCACTCGGCCGTTAGACCATGACTGCTCGCCTGCCCAGACAATGGCCTCGTAAAAATCCTGCGTCTCTCGGGTGGACAGAAGATCCATCAGCCCGGGTGAACGTCCTGTTCCGCGCACGTCGACCCGCACCAATACGTAACCGTCGCGAACGAAGCGCTCGGGATCGGGGAACTCATAGTTTTGTAATCGGTTGGTCGACAGCTGGGTGATGGTGGGTTCATGGCGCGTCAGCATCTGCCATTGCCCGCCCCACACCTCGTCCTGGAAGGATAGCCACTTCCCGTAGGGTGTAGCGCCCAGAAGCACCGGGTACTTCTTGTCATCATCAGGACGAAACACATCACACCGAAGCGTGACCCCGTCGCTCATGACGATTGGCACATCCCAGTCGATCCGGATGCCTTCATACGATTCGGTGCGCAGCATTGTTGTCACTCCAAGCTCTCTTGAATCTCAATCCACCCTGATGTTGGCGCTCTTGGCAAGCGCACCCCAGCGCGCGATCTCCCGACGCATATGACTGCTTAATTGCTCGGGGGTGGTGCCGCGGATCTCGAGGCCCAGCGCGCCAGCCTTTTCCCTCAGTGCCGGATCGGTCAGTGCGCGATTCACATGCGTATTGAGTAGAGCGAGTACTGCGGGGGGCGTTGCGGCCGGTGCGTAGACCGCATACCAGGTGTCGAAATCGATCGGGTGCCCTTGCTCGGCCATGGTTGGTACGTCGGGGGCAAGCGACGAGCGCGTCGCGCTCGCGGTAGCCAAAGCCCTCAACTCCCCGCGCCGCACATGCGGCATGGGTAACTGGATGATGTTGAACCCGACCTTCACCTCGCCGCTGAGGAGCGCGGTATGCAGGGGCGCAGCACCCTTGTACGGCACGTGGATGACGTCGATCCCCGCGACCTGTTTCAGCTGTTCCAGCCCGAAGTGCTGACCGCCGCCGTTGCCAGTGCTTCCGAACGCGAGCTTGCCCGGTTCAGCCTTCGCAAGCGCGATCAATTCAGCAAGGTTCTTCACAGGCAGGCTGGGGTGCGCGACCAGGAGATTGGGCTGTGAGGCCACCAACGAAATCGGCGCAAAATCCTTAAGCGGGTCAAAGGGCAGCTTTGGATACAGCGCCACGCTAAATGCCTGAGGCCCAATGCCGCCTAGCAATAGCGTGTAGCCGTCGGCGGGTGCCTTGGCGACCAGGTCGGAGCCGATGTTGCCGTTGGCGCCCGCGCGGTTGTCGATCACCACGGGCTGCGAGAGCGACTCGGTGAGCTTTTGCGCGATGTTTCGCGCCATGAAGTCGTAGCCGCCTCCAGCGGGAAACGGAACCACCATCCGGATGGAACGTACGGGCCAGTCGCTTGGCTGTGATTGCGCAAACGCCTGGCATGCCAAGCCAAGCAGTGCTGCGCCCAACAACGTACGACGACGCGCGAGCCCGCTGCGTCCGGTTGATTTCATACTGCGCATTTGGTTTGCCTCCCCAGGTTTATGCCGGTTGCGATGCGCAACCGTTTTGTTCGATGCAGCATACGTCTTTTCGCCGCGCTACGTGCGTGCTAGCCTCGCGCAGCGGCACGCGGTGCCGGTTGCCGGAACACTCGGAGACAAGCTTGAAAATCGACGTCTTTAATCACATCCTTCCCAAACACGTTTTTGAGCGCATCCGAACGGTTGCGCCGCAAATCCCGATTCTGAACAGCTTCAACAACCTTCCTGAGCTTTGGGATGTCGAGGCGCATCTGCGTCTGATGGATGGCTATGACGGCTATCAGCAGGTGTTGTCGCTTTCAAACCCGCCAATTGAGATGCTGGGTTCCCCTGAGATCACGCCCAAGATGGCGCAACTGGCCAATGACGGGCTGGCCGAAATTTGTCGGGCGCATCCCGACCGTTTCCCGACATTTATTGCCTCCATGCCTATGAACAATCCAGATGCGGCGGTTAAAGAGGCTGAGCGGGCTGTCAAAGAGCTGGATGCTCGCGGCATTCAAATCTTTAGCAACGTGTTGGGCAAACCACTCAGCGCCCCCGAGTTCTATCCGGTGTTCGAAACCATGGCGAAATTCGATCTGCCGATATGGGTACACCCCATGCGCGGACCGAATTTTGCCGACTACGCCACCGAAAGCGCATCCGAAGACGAAATCTGGTTCACCTTCGGTTGGCCCTATGAAACCAGTGCGTGCATGACGCGACTGATTTACTCCGGAATCTTCGACAAGCTGCCCAACCTCAAGATCATCACCCATCACATGGGCGGCATGATTCCCTTCTTCGCAGAGAAGATCAATCTGGGCTTCAAGCAGATTTTTGATGGCAAGGTCGACCGCAACCCCACCGCGGAAAAAGCTGGCCTGAAGCGTCCTTTGATTGATTACTACCGCATGCTCTACGCCGATACCTCAACGAACGGCTCGGCTTCAGCGGCTCGGTGTGGGCTCGACTTCTTTGGCGCCGATCACTGCCTCTTTGCAACCGACGCGCCATTCGACTCGCGTGGTGGACACCACCTGATTGGGGGCACCATTCGAGCGATCGATTCGCTGGACATTCAGGCGAGCGAGCGCCAGGCCATTTATGAGGGTAACGCGAAGCGCTTGCTTCGCCTGTCTTGAGGGGTGTGGGTACGCCCCGATTGGGCGTTGGGCGGGCGCGGGCGACAAATCAACGCCCATCGCCCGCCAGACCCTTCAGCGTGGCTTGAAGCCAATGTCCTTGATCACCTTGCCCCACAACTGCTCGTCGCGCTCAAGCGCTTGAGTGAGAAACGCCGGCGCCTCGGTGTGGATGTCGAGTCCCATCTTGCGCATCCGCTCGCGAACATCGGGCTGGGTGAGCGCCCAGTTCACTTCGCGATTGACCACCGATACGATTTCGGCCGGCAAACCTGCAGGCCCGATAATGCCGAACCATCCGCCCGAGGTGAAGCCAGGCAGCGTTTCCGCAATGGTGGGCACGTTCGGGTAGTCGGGTGAGCGCTGCGCGCGGGCGATGCCGAGCAGCCGCACTTTGTTGGCGTCGGCAAGCGGCTGCACCGCGATGAATGAACCCAGCGAGGCGTTGATTTCGCCGCCTATCATCTGGGTGAACACGTCGCTCATGCCGCGATGCGGCACATGGATGTATTCAAAGCCTGCGAGCAGGCGGAACTGCTCGGTGGCGAAGTGCAGGAACGCGCCCTCGCCGTTGGTGCCGAAGGTGAGTTTGCCGGGGTTGGCGCGGGCGTAGTCGATCACCTCTTTGACCGATTTGAACGGGGTCTGGTTCGAGACCACCAGCGCGAGAAAATTGGAAGCCATCATGGCGATGGGCGTGAAATCGGCGCGCGCGTTGTAGGCCACCTTGGCGTACGAAAGCGGCACGATCACCATATTGCCGCCCTGGCCGCAGCCCAGCGTGTAGCCATCGGGCGCTCCCTGCTTCACCAGCACCAACCCGAGCTGTCCAGCCCCGCCGGGTCGGTTGTCGACCACGACAGCCTGACCCAGCCGCTCGGTCAACTTGGGCGCAACCAGCCGGGAGAGCAGGTCGCAGCTGTCGCCTGCGCCAGCGGGGACGATGATTCGGATGGGCTTGTTCGGGTACGCGGCCTGAGCGCTGGCCGTTGACGGGCCAGCCGAGAGCGCCACAGCAGAGGCTGCACCGAGCAGTGCCGCCATGAGAGTCTTGAAACGGGAATGGATCATGAATGTCTCCTGGTTCGCACCGACGTGTGCGGGGGCGCCCCGCCCGCCGGCATCGTTTTGCGCCTGAAAACCGACGCTCGGGTCAAGGATAGCAGCGCTGCTGCGCGGAACGGGTTTATAGTCGAACGGATACGGAAATTACCCTTCTGGAGGACAGCGCCATGCGTCTTGGTTACTTCACCATGCCCCTGCACCCGCTTGAGCGCGACCCTACCGTCACGCTGCAGGAAGACCGGCAGGCGATCATCCTTGCCGACCAACTCGGATTCCATGACGCGTTCGTGGGTGAGCATCTCACCGACCTCGCCGAAAACGTCACCAACAGCTTTATCTTTCTCGCCACGCTGATTGGTGAAACGAAGCAGATCCGGCTGGGGTCAGGCACGTCCAACTTGTCTCACACGCACCCCACGCTGGTGGCTGCGCATGCCGCCATGTTCGATCACCTATCAAAGGGCCGGTTCATCTTCGGCGTGAGCCCAGGCGCTCTGGCCTCCGATGCGGAAGCGCTCGGCATTCTCGACCAGGATCGCAACCGGATTTTTGCTGAAGCGATCGATGTGATCCTCGCAATCTGGGAACGCGACCCTCCTTACGACATCGATTTCCCAGACAACCGCTTCAAGGTCTCCACCCGCAAGACCCGAGTGCCCGAGATCGGTCGCGGGGTCATGATGAAGCCCTACCAGAGCCCGCGGCCCGAGATCGTAGGCACGGTGGTGGCGCCTGCATCGAAGGGCGTGACGCTCATGGGGCGGCGCGACTTTCACCCCATGTCGGCGAATTTTCTGCTTTCGCATTGGCTCGCGAGCCACTGGACGAACTACGCCGAAGGCAAGGCATCGGTGGGCGTTACCGCCAACCCCGAAGACTGGCGCGTCGCGCGCACTATTTTTGTGGCCGAGGATGCAGCCACGGCGCGTGCCTATGGCAAGGACGATGCGCGCAGCCCCTATCGTTACTATTACCGGCAGATGCTCACCAAGATGATGCTCTCGAAGCGCCACGTCATCTTCAAGCGGCACGCTGACGAAGACGACAGCGCGCTTACACTAGATCGACTGCTCGACGACCTGGTGCTCTGCGGCACGGTGGATCAGGTGGTCGACCAGATCCTCGCGCTGCGCGAAGAGGCTGGGGATTTCGGCGAGATCGTCTACGCGGGCATGGACCAGGTTGACCCGGCGCTTTCTCGCCGGTCTATGGAGCTGATGGCGCAGGAAGTCATGCCGCGGGTCAATGCAGCGATTGCGCGGAGTCCGCGTCGAACCGAACCGATTCGAAACGTCGCCTGAGCGCGAGCCAAACCCCGCGGGCGGATGATGTTTCTTGACGCATCCGCTATAACCCTGTTGAGAGTGTCCGCAAACGCGAGGCGTGTGGTTGATACTGTGGCCGGGGGGTGATCGTGGACAAACATTTTTCTACGCAGTTTGACGCTGAACTCAGCACGGTGTCCTCACGCGTGCTCGAGATGGGTGGGCTGGTCGAGAGTCAGGTCATCAAGGCGGTCGCCGCCATGACCGCTTTCGATGGTGAAGCGGCCGCTGAGGTTCTCCGGGAAGAGCAGCGCGTGAACCGGTTCGAGGTCGAAATCGACCGCGAGCTGTCGGGCATCATCGCCCTACGACAGCCGACCGCGCGTGATCTGCGACTGCTCATCTCGATCAGCCGCATCATTGCCAACCTTGAGCGGGTGGGTGACGAGGCGGCGCGCACTGCGCGTGTGGTTCAGCGCCTGCTCGACGTGGGGCTCGCCACGCGGCTGCGGCTCCCCGTGAACGACCTGCAATTCGAAGCTGAAATGGCGGTTGATCTCCTGCGAAAGGCGCTCGATGCCTTTGCGCGTCTGGATCCTGTGGGTGCGCTCGAAGTAATCAAGCAGGATCGTCAGATCGACAATGAGTTCGAAGGGCTGCTTCGCAAACTCATCACCTACATGATGGAAGACCCCCGCACCATCAGTGCCTGCATCGACTTGGTGTTCGTCGCCAAGGCTGTGGAGCGAATCGGCGACCATGCCAAGAATCTCGCCGAGGCGGTGATTTACGTGGTCAAGGGGACTGACGTTCGTCATTCACCGATGACGGATGTCGAGAGCGCGGTGGGTTGACCGTCGGTCAACCCGGCCCCTCTTTCAAGACCCTGACCGCCCCCGGGGCAGGTGAGGGTCACGACGCGGAGCGCAGCGCCACATCCGGTTCATAGACCGGAGTCGCTTTTGATGCCCCGTCATTTCATCGCGCAGCCACCAGGCCGTAGACGCGATGCCCATCGCATCGCCTCGCGGGCGTGCGCGGGCCTCGCTGTCAATGGTTGACAAGATTTTGGGGCGTATGAGACACTTTTTGAAAGCGCTTTCAAAAGCGCTCTGGAACCCGCTAAAACAACTCGATCCCGGAGACACTGCATGCGCTTTGCCCGCCGCACCGCCCTCCTGCTGGGCTTTGTGCTGCCCTTCGGCAGCCACGCTGAAACTTTTCAGGACACCAAGGGCAACACCTGGGAAATCTCTGGTTTTGTGAAGGTTGAGGCCACTCGCGCATCCGAGACCCCAAGACAAATTTCGCCCAACGATTCGCTGTACAAATACGACCAGCGAAACGCCTTCGTTCCCGTGCCGAGTAATCCCTCGCTTGGCAGTCGCTCGTCGTCGCTCGCACTCCAGCAACTCGCACTCGGCTACAGCCATGAAACCGAGGGCGCGGTCACCTTCGAAGCGCGCGCAAGCTATCGCTGGCGCTCCACCGCTGACCTCGGCGAATGGTTTTCCGCCTCCGACGTGAGCTATCGCAGCGGCAAAGGTCTCGCCAACCGTGACTGGTTCGAGAAATTCATTGGCGT
>CAIPNM010000023.1 GCA_903866395.1 uncultured bacterium | reverse complement strand
GAGCAGCGCACCACCTCGTTTACTGGCGTACGCGGCATCGCCGAGCAGGACCAGATGGCCCAGGAGAGCCAGGGCGTGATTGCCGATCGCACGCGCGAACACCTGACTGCCACCGACATCGCGATCGTTCATTTTCGGCGTCTCATCCTCGGCGAGGCGCGCGCGCTTGCCGCTGGACAGGTGCCCGCCGCACCCGGACGCGCCGAAGCGTACCGCGTGCGTGGGGGCGGCGCGCATACACCGGCCAGCCAATCGCTTGAGCAGGTGATGGAGGCGCGCTTCGGCTCAGCCTCCGGCCTGATTGCCTGAAACCCGGGCGTATCTGACCCGATGATTCGAACACCACCAGGAGACCAAGATGAACCGTATTTGCAAACTGGGCGCGCGTGCAGCGGCCGCTGCCCTCGGGATGGCGCTGACCGCGGCTGGGGTGAGCATCCCCGCCCAGGCCCAGCAGGCCACCTCCAAGCCGATCAGCGTCATCGTGCCGTTTTCCGCAGGGAGCGCGAGCGATGTCATCGGCCGATTCCTGCTCGATAAGGTGGCCGCCAACAGCGGTCGAAGTTTTGTCTATCTGAATCGGCCGGCGGCAGGCGGCAATGTGGGAACGCTCTCGGTGGTGCGCGCCGAGCCCGACGGGCTCACGATCGGTTTCAGCACCTCGGGCCCGCTTGCGGTGAACAAAATCCTCAACGCCGAACTCGGCTACGACCCGGAAAAGGATCTGCAGCCGATCGGTGTGGTCGCAGTGCTGCCCAATATCGTGGTGGTCAGTGCTGAACTGCCGATCGATTCGCTCACCCGGCTGATTGACTATCTGAAGAAGACGCCCGACGTGGGCTACGGTTCGGTGGGGCCCGGAAGTTCCCAGCACCTGGCAGGCGCCTTCTTCGAGCAGCTGATCGGCGCCCGCATGACCCATGTGCCTTACCGCGTCACTGGCAATCTGGTGACCGATCTGGTGTCGGGCCGGGTACCCGTGAGTTTTCAGCTGTTACCTAACGTGCTGGGCTCCATTCAGGGCGCGAAGGTTCGCCCCCTCGCTGTGGCGGCCAAATCGCGCCTGTCTGCGCTACCCAATGTGCCGACGGCGGCCGAAGCTGGGCTGCCCGAGTATGAGTCGGCTGCGTGGTTTGCGCTGATCGCGCCGCGCGGCATTGCCCGTGCTTATGTTGATCGGCTCAATGCTGATGTCAACGTGGCGCTTCGCGACCCCGCGGTGCGCAGCCGCTTCTCTGATCTGGGCGCCGAGCCGCGCGAATCTTCACCCGAGGATATGACGCGTGTCATGGCCGATGACATCGCGAAGTGGGGGGCGATCATCAAGAAAGGCGGTATTTCGCTTACCCAGTAGGCCGCCCACCGGACACACGTCTTAACAGCCCGGCGACGCCGCCGGGCGCTATCCAGAGGGCGAGCAACAGACAGGCGCCGTAGATTGCCCACGCCGCTTCGCGCGACACCTGCTCGGCACTGTGTGGCACGAACTGCACGAACAGTGCTCCCACCAGGCTGCCCGTGATCGAGGCGAGGCCGCCCACGACGATGCCGACCAGAAGTGAAATCGACAGAAACATGTCGAAGCTGTCGGGCCCCACATAGCGAACCGTGATGGCGCTGAGCGCCCCGGCAATACCGGCAAACATTGCACTGATTCCGAATAGCAGGGCTTTGAGTTGTGCGCCGTGCACGCCAATTGTTGCGGCGGCGGTCGGATGGTCGCGAAGGGCGCGCATCGCAAGGCCCAGCTGTCCGCGTACGAGCCGGTGGGTGAGCACGATGCCTGCGAGGAGCGTGACCAGAGCAAGCGCGTAAGCCCAGCGCTCCGCCGACAGCGGCCAGAGCGCAGGCGCCTGTACCGCATCGAGCACAATGCCGTTGCTGCCGCCCGTCCAGGGCGCGAGCATGGGATGCTTCAGGATCTGGGGCACCGCGACCGCGAGCGCAAAGCTTGCGAGTGCCAGATAGAGCCCCTCGAGCCGCGCCGCTGGCAGACCGAACAGCCAGCCTGCGGCAAAGCAGAAGGCGGCACAGCCCGGCAGGGTGAGCCAGTCGGGTAGCCCCAGTTGTTGCATGAGCCATGCGCTGCAGTAGGCGCCCAGTGCAAAGAATGCGCCGTGCCCGAGCGAGATCTGCCCGCACCAGCCGGTGAGGAGATTGAGCCCCAACATGGCAATCGCGAGCACGCAGACCTGGGTGAGTTGAAAGAGCCGGTAGTCCGACACCAGCCAGGGGGCGGCCAGGGCGAGCCCAAGCGCGATCATGGCCCACAGTCGGTGACGCCTGTCCGTGCGGTGACGGGATGTCATCCGTTCATACCCGTGAAACCTGCGCGCGGGCGAAGAGCCCGGCAGGGCGGACCAGCAGCACCGCCACGATGAGGCCGAGCGCAAAGCTCAGTTTGAGTTCCGGGCCAATCAGCCAGGCGCCCACCAGCGCGTCTAATAAACCCACGATCAGCCCACCCGCTGCCGCACCCCAGGGATTGTCAATGCCACCCAGCAGCGTGGCGGCAAACCCGTACAGAAGTACGCCCGCCATCATGTTCGGGTCGAGATAAACGATGGGGGCGATCATCATCCCGGCGCATGCGCCGAGCGCGCCCGCGAGCCCCCAGCCCAGCGCGAGCATGCGTCCCGCAGAAATGCCAACCAGCCGGCTTGAGACAGGGTTCTGCGCGACCGCGCGCATGGCAAGCCCCAGCCGGGTGTAGCGAAAGAAAAGCCATACCGCTGCCAGCTCAAGGAGCGTGAGTGCCACCACACCCGCCGCATGGCCCGACAGGTAGGGAAAGCCGGGGAGCGCACCGGCCGGAAACGGGCTCGGAAACTCGCGCAGCACCGGGGTGAACAGCCAGGAGGCTAGGCTATGAAAGATCGACAGAAGCGCCACAAAGACAATAACCGTAGCAAGCGGCTGCGAACGCGCAATGGGCGAGACGATCAGGCGTTCGATCGCAACTGAGGCGATGAACGACACCACCAGCGTCGCCGCAAATGCAGTCCAGTAGCCAAGCCCGGCTTCGATGAGCGCGAGCGCGACATAGGTTGAAAACATCGCCATCTCGCCCTGCGCGAAATTCAGGTGATGGGTGCTTCGCCACACCATCACCAATGCGACGGCCAGACTGGCGTAAATCGCGCCAGCGGTCAGGCCCGCGAAAAGCTGGTGAAGAAAAATATCGGCGGTCATTTCAATCAGTCGCCCAGATAGGCCCGCTGCACGCGGGGGTCATCCCGCAGCGCTTGCGCCGACCCGCTGGTGACGAGTCTTCCGGCTTCGAGCAGATAGGCGCTGTCGGCGAGCTCGAGCGCCGCATGTGCGTTCTGTTCCACCACCAGCATCGCCATCTGCTCCTGATTGCGGATCGTGGCAAGTGCCTCAAAGAGCTCGCTCACCAGTTTCGGTGCGAGCCCGAACGAGGGCTCATCGAGCAGCAGCAGCTTGGGTCTCGACATGAGCGCGCGGGCGATGGCGAGCATCTGCTGCTCACCGCCCGACAAGGTGCCCGCCTGCTGACGAAGTCGCTCTTTCAGGCGGGGAAAGCGCTGGAACATTCGTTCGCGATCCGCGGTGATGCCCGCGCGGTCGCGTCGTAACCAGGCTCCCAGCTGGAGGTTCTCATCGACACTCAGGTGAGCGAAGGTGCCGCGCCCCTCGGGCACATGAGCGACGCCGTGCTGCGCGATTGACTCAGGCGGGAGGCCCGATAGCGGGCGCCCGTCAAGCCGTATGACGCCAGCGCTCTCGATCAATCCGCTCACGGCGCGAAGGAGCGTCGTTTTGCCTGCGCCGTTTGCGCCGAGGAGCGCTGCCACCTGTCCGGGTTCGATCGACAGCGTGATGTCTCGCAGCACCGTGATGTCGCGATAGCCGGCGAAGAGATTTTCAATGGCCAGGAGCGCACTCATTGGCGCGTCCCCAGCCATGCGGCAATGACCTCAGGATGGGTCCGGACCTGCTCGGGTGTTCCCTCAGCAATTCTCGAGCCGAAATTGAGAGCGATCACCCGATCGCAGAGCGCCGACACCAGCCGCATCCGGTGCTCGATCATGAGCACTGCAAGACCGGTGCGCTCGCGAAGCGCAAGCAGCCTCTCGGCCAGCTGATCGGTTTCGTCCACCGTGAGCCCGCTTGCGGGCTCATCGAGCAGCAGGAGCCGGGGTTCGGCGGCGAGCGCCCGCGCGAGCTCAACCCGTCTTCGCATTCCAAGGGAAAGCTCGCTCACTGGTTGCATCGCCACTGCACTGAGTCCACAGGCCTCGAGCAGCCTGTCGGTAACGATTTCGGCACCCCTCGCCTCGCGCCTGACTGTGGCCAGGGCCAGCGCGTGTGCGATCAATCCCGCGCGATGTCTGGGCTGGGTGCCGGCCAGCACGTTGTCGCGTACCGACATCGATCCGAACAGGGCAAGATTCTGAAAGGTGCGCGCAATGCCTAGCCCGGCGAGCGCATGGGCGGGCACTGCAAGCAGGGACTGACCGCAGAAGAAGAGATCGCCCGCCTCGGGCGCCTGGAGCCGGCTCACGCAGTTAAGGAGCGTGGTCTTTCCTGCACCATTGGGGCCTACCAGTCCGACGATTTCGCCCGCTGCGAGATCGAAACTGACCCCATCAATGGCGAGCACGCCGCCAAAGCGCACGCGCAACCTGTCAATCCTGAGAAGGGGGGCAGCCACGTCGCAAGCGGGCGCGAGCAGAAGGTCGGTGTCGCGCTGCACCGCCGCGTTACTGTGGCTTGATGCCCGCGTTCCTGATCACCTTGCCAAGGGTATCGGCCTGCGCGCGAACATAGGCGGCAAATTCTGCCGGTGAATTACCCACCGCTTCGAAGCCGAGCTTTTCCAACCGGTCGAGCACGGTGGGATCCTTGAGGGTTTTCAGCGTGTCGGCATTCAGTCGGGCAATGATGTCGGCGGGGGTGCCCGCCGGGGCCACCAGCCCGAACCAGGCGACGATCTCATAGCCGGCAAGACCTGCTTCCGCAATGGTGGGCACATCGGGCAGCTGCCGGTCGCGTCGTGGCGAGGTGACCGCGATCGCACGGATCCGGCCCGAGCGAATATGGTTAATGGCAGCCGGAATATTATCGAAGGTCATGTCGATCTGTCCGGCGATCAGATCATTGAGCGCCGGCGCAGCCCCTTTGTACGGCACCTGCGACAGTTTGGTCCCCGCCATCAGGTTGAACATCTCGGCCGCGAGGTGGCCCGTGGCCCCGAACGCAGCGGTGCCATAGAGAAGCGGTCGCGGGCTGGCCTTGGCAAGCGCGATCAGTTCGGGCACCGTCTGGGCAGCTAAGCCAGGGTTGACCACAATCACATTGCCCGATACCGCCACCAGCGAAATCATGGTCAGGTCGCGCTGCGGATCGTAGGGCAGGTTCGCCCTCATGAACGGCTGGGTGGCAAGCGTGATGCCCGACATCATCAGCGTGTAGCCGTCGGCCGGCTGACGAACCACGTATTCCTCTGCGATGCTGGTGGTGGCGCCCGCGCGGTTCTCAATCACAGTGGGCTGGCCCAGATGGTCGGCGAGCTTGAGCGCCACCGCGCGCGTGAGGAGGTCGACCGTGCCACCGGCAGATGCTGGCACCACGATCCGTACCGGGCGCGATGGGTAGCTCTGCGCAAGCGCGCCCGACAGGCAGCAGACTGACAGGGCGATGACGAGCAGATGACGAAGCATGGTCGGAGGCTCCTTGGGCAGGTTACGCCGGACTCTAGCCCACCGGCCCGCGGCTGTTAAGTGGGCGGTGGTGAAATGCGGACGATGCCCGCGCGCGTCATGCGCGAATCCGCGCCGCGAGCGCGGTGGCGCTATCGCGGAGCAGGTTCTGGTCCGCCCCCACTGCAACGAACAGACAACCCTGACCCACGTAGTGGCGGGCGAGCGCTTCGTCGCCAGTGAGAATGCCCGCTGCCTTGCCGCAGGCACGGATTCGCGCAATCGCGCGGTCGATGGTGGCAAGCACCTCGGGATGCTTGGGATTGGCAAGATGCCCCATCGCGGCAGACAGGTCACCCGGGCCGATGAAGACACCATCGATGCCGTCAACGCGCGCGATCGACTCCAGGTTCTCAAGGCCTTGCAGCGTTTCGACCTGCACCAGTACGCAGATTTCCTCGTGATTGCGCTGCGCATAACCAGGCACCCTGCCGTAGTGACTGGCGCGCGGGGCCCCGGCATAGCCGCGCACGCCCATCGGCGGATAGCGGGTGTAAGCCACTGCCTGTCTGGCCTCGTCCTCGGTCTGCACATAGGGCACGAGAAGGCTCTGCGCACCGATGTCGAGCAGACGCTTGAAAGTGACCATGTCATTCCAGGGCGGGCGCACGATCGGTGTGGCGCCGCTGCCTGTCATGGCCTGCAGTTGTGAGAGCACCTGCTGGAGATCGTTGGGCGAATGCTCCATGTCGATCAGCAGCCAGTCATAGCCACAGTGCGCAAGGATCTCGATACTGATCGGGCTGCACAGATGCGACCACAGGCCGATTTGCGTGCGGCCTTCGCGAAG
>CAIPNM010000022.1 GCA_903866395.1 uncultured bacterium | reverse complement strand
GACGTACTGAAAGCTTGAGAAGAAGCCTCGATGATTGGGGTGAGCTACTTCGCTGAGATAAGTGGCGCTGGCACCGTATTCACCGCCTAGGCTTAAACCTTGCAGCAAGCGCGCGACGAACAACATGATCGGCGCGGCAACTCCGATCGAATCGTAGGTCGGCGTAATGGCGATCAGCAGCGAACCGAAACACATCAAGGCAACCGAGAGCGTCAAAGCCGTGCGCCTGCCGCGACGATCAGCGATGTGTCCGAAAATGATGCTACCGAGCGGCCTTACCAAAAACCCAAAGGCAAACAGCAGAGCTGCATTGAGCTGCTGCACCACGACGTCGTCGCCCGGAAAAAACTGGTGGGCGAAGTACAGCGCAAAGGCGGCATAGGCGTAGAAATCGTACCACTCGACCAAATTACCGACGGAGCCGATGAAAACCGCTCGCCCGCGCTTGACGAAGTCAGCCCGATCCATCGGTTGTACTGTGTTCGTCACGGAAACGCGACCGCCCATACCAATGTCGCCACTCCATCCATCGGCGTACCGACATCCACTTTGCTTTGCGGATTCATCGCGTAGAACATGTCATAACTGTCGTGACCAAACATATCGCCCGGCTGCTTGTCATCGGCGAACGTCCAAAGCGCATAACCTTGATAAGCCCACTGCTTCTTGCCATCGGCGCGAACATAGACATCCCAGTAACCACGCGCCACCGCATCATCCGGCGCAAGGAATGGCGTCCATTTTTCACAGTCACGCAAGCAGCGCGCATTGACACCGAGATCGCGTCCGACTGCGGGGCGCTGTGGCGCACCCCGATGCAGACTGCGGCCGCCGCCAGATTGGTAGATATGACCGTCGCGCTTGTACAGCGTTTTACCCGCCTGAGTTGCAAGAACGAGCCCTTGGCTTGCGGTCAATTCGGTGCGCACACCGGCAGGCATGAAGTGACTGTAGATCGCCGCGACACTCCACGCGCCGCCAACGCCGTAGGCATCGCCCGACCGGTTATCACCTGAATAGGTGTAGAGCGGACGATCCTTCCACGCCCATTGCGAGCGTCCATCTTCTCGGGAGACGACAGAAAAGTCTCCGATTGCGACAGCCACAGCTGGCGCCGGCACGGGGAGTCGTCGCTTGCCCGAGGCCAAATCACCCTCCAGCAGCGGCGGCTCTTTGTCTCCTTCGTGAACATAGACCGTCATGCCGCGATGATCGACGAGCGTGATCGACGCAGCATCCAACACCTCTGCAACCTTCAAGCCCGGAGGCGTGATGAAATCGCCGCGCATCGGCTGCACCAGTGCTGTCTCCCAGCCCTCGAGCTTTGGCTTTTCGCCACCCGCGCCGCGCACCCCGCTACCGCGTCGACCACCACCAACCATGTTGCCAAAGCCATCACGACGCTTGGCACCGAAGCGCGCTGCACTATTACCGAAGACGGAGCCAGGATCCGCGTCTTCAGCAAATGTGTAAACGAGACGACCCTTCCAAGCCCATTGCGACGAGCCATCATCACCACGCACGATGGTCCAATCGCCGATCGGCTGACTATTCTTTGAGGGCTGCACAGCCTTGAACCGCGGATCGCAGTCTTGCTTGCAAGGACTTGCGCCTGCTTCACGGAAATAGAGCGTCTTTCCCTTGGCATCAGCGAAGGCCACCTCATCGCGGTACACCATCGACGCGGTTTCCTTGCCAAGATCCCAACCCTGACCACGGCCCACCGCCTGCAGTGTGATGCCAGGTGGCGTCGAGAGAACGGTATTGGACTGGGCCTGCGAAGACTTACCCCACGGCCACCAGGAAATCGCCTGTGCCTGAGTCGCCGCGAGAACACCGCCGATTGCGGCCAACAGGACAACCGGGGCCAGTAAACGGATTCGTCGTTCTCGGGACATTGCTCGTGCTCCCCTACGCTCAGCTCAACATATCGGTAATGGGACGGGTCGCACGATTGGACTGACTGCCCCAAGCACTGGTGCGAACACCAAAGCCCTGCTGCACTGTAAGACCGACGCGAGTGACGGGATCACCCGCGAGCGCAATGTGTCGTCCGCTGCGGAACAAACCACCGGCGTTGCCGACGGTCATGGTCGTGACGTTGTCCATCGTATGCGTGCGCGCATAACCATGATCCGTCTGCCACAACACGAGCATGCGATCGAGGACTGAGCCTGCACCTTCCGGGGTTGCCTCGAGTTTGCCCAGGAAATTGGCGAACAACTGATTGGCCCACATGATGAACCACGTGGTCTCAGGCTGATAACCCAACGCGTCGTCGATCGGTTCCTCGTGGGTATAGCCGTGCCACGTTTGCGTCGAGCCCGC
The DNA here is from genome assembly GCA_903866395.1 of uncultured bacterium. Lineage (GTDB taxonomy): Bacteria > Pseudomonadota > Gammaproteobacteria > Burkholderiales > Burkholderiaceae_E > SYIM01. The sequence goes on along the minus strand of CAIPNM010000022.1, from coordinate 583 downwards.
CTTGCGGCAGCCCTGCGTATTCATAGTGACGTTGAAGACACGCGTTTGACCGCAAGTAACCGCGTGAATCAACAAAGACGTGAAGAGATCGATATTACGCTCAACCGCCGTCACCTCTCCGCCCGGCTCAGCCTCGACGCCGATATTGGGCGGCGGCTTACAGGCCGGTAGCGGTTCGGGCGGCTCAAGCTGCATCGCGATCTGCTTCTCGAGTTGTCGTAGCGAGGTGAAATACTCATCGAGACGCGCCCGATCACTCGCGCCAACCGCATTCAAGACCGCCCGACGCTGGTCTGCCACCTGAGAGAGCACACTGGCCTTGGCCAATGCCTTAGTGGAAGGGACAAATTCGGCGGCGTTTGGATCCTGGAAGTCCGCTCCGAAAATTCGCCGGTAGAGCGCAGCAGGCGAAGCCTCTACCGGTTTATAGGCCGCACCCGCGCGCTTGCTCACACCGAAACGACCGCCCGTGCCGGTCACATCCAGCGTCTGAAAACGAGTTTGCTTACCGATCACATCGGCGATATCGCTATCGAGACTCGCACCACTCTCGCGCCCACTTGGAATCCCGCCGAGGGTGGCG
>CAIPNM010000021.1 GCA_903866395.1 uncultured bacterium | reverse complement strand
TGCGCGAGCCGAGTCCGCCATCGACTATCTGGCGGTGAATCTGAATCGCGCACCGATGCTCGGGCTGCGATTGCCGCAGGGCCTCGCACTGGCAGCCACCGGCGCCACCTCATTGGTGATCGAGCATGATCTGGTGGTGGCTGAAACCACCGATCCGGTCACGCTCACGCTGACCTTGCCTACGGCTACGGCGGGGGGCTCGTCAGCGGAGCTTACGCTGGCAGACGACGCGACCGCGTTGCTCCCGGCGGGTGCCGACGGCGTGACGATCACGCGCCAGTCCAATGGCACCATCGATCTGAGTGGCACCGCAGCCGCGCTCAATGCCTACCTGAAAACCGCGAATGCGGTGAGCTACAACGGCCCCGCCGGCATGCTGGGCTTTGCGGTGGCGCAGGGCGAGCAGCGAGCCGAGGGTTCAACGCTTCTGAAGCGTCCGACCGCAGGCAACACGCAGCTGCGCAATGCGCCGCGGCTCGCGCTCCCCTTCAACTTCGTGCCGGACGCCAACTCGGGCGCGCTCGCGCTCGATGCCACCGCGATCCAGCCTGCGCGCTGGTCCGATCTCACCGCCACGATGGAGGTGGAATTCAGCCTCACCTCGGGCGCCCTCAGACTGGGCACCTTGCCCGCCGGTATCAGCGCGGTGGATGGCTCGGGCGATGCGTTGGTGGCGGGCGAAAGCGCGAGCCTGCTGCGTCTCTCCGGACCAGCGGGCGCGCTCACCGCATGGCTTGCGAGCGTGCCTGCCGCGGGCGCCGCCGCCCCGATCTCTTATGTGACTGACCCGGAGGCGGGCGAATTCGGTATGCCCAATGGCGCGCTCGCCGAGCTGACGGTTGTTGCCACGCAGAACGATCTCGAGGCGCGTGCCACCACCCTGATCGGTGAGGTGGACGACGGCCTGCCCGATAACCTGGGTGAGGACGCCTCGGTGGTGGTGGGCGATGCAGTGATCGACGATGCGTTTGTGGCGCGCGCACTCGCAGCGCGGACCAACCCGGCTGATCCGGTGGTGATTGCGGCCACGGGTTCGATCACGCTCACCAATGCCCTTCTCGCGCTCGACAACGTGGAGATCGTGTCGGCCGGCGATGTAACAGGCGTCATCGATTCCGATGGCCCGATTGTGAATCTGAGCATTCGCGCCGCGGGCAGCATCTCGCTCACCAGCACTGGCAGTCAGCCGATCACCGTGGGCAAACTCGTGGCCGGCAAGGCGGCGAGTGCTGCGCCCGCGCCTGCGCCGATGCTGCGCGCCTTCAGTCTGATGATGGCCGCTGCGGAACCTATCAGTGATGCGCAACCGGGTCGGATCGAACTGCGGAGTAATGGCTCGATCACGCTTTCGGATTCGATTGAAACCTTCGGCGGCACGCTGATCATCGAGGCGGGCGGCGGCACGCTGACCGTGGGCGCTGCGATCGAAGGCGGCACCGTGTCGCTGGCTGCGCGCGATGGCATTGTTGCCACGGAAGGCGCGACAGTCACCGCCACCGTTCTCGATCTCTATACTTCGGCCGCTGCAAGCGATGACCGCCCCGAGACGGCGGGCGATGTCGGAGCGGCCGATGCGCCGCTCGTGATTGACCTGGTGGGCGCCGGCGCGGTGTTGAGCGGCGAAGTGGCCGGGTCACTCCACCTGACGGAAGCCAACGGCGACCTGGTCGTGGGCCGGCTGTCTGCGGTGGGTTCGGCGGTGCTGATCACGATCGAGGGCTCGATCCTTGGCACCGACATCGGTGAAGCTGCCAATCTCCGCGCGGCCGAGGTGCGCT
>CAIPNM010000020.1 GCA_903866395.1 uncultured bacterium | reverse complement strand
CGCAATGGCTATCCGCGCTTCCCTACCTTGCCACCATTGTGGTTCTGGTACTGATCTCGCGACGGCCGGAACTGATCCGGCTAAACTCCCCGGTCTCGCTTGGCCAGCCCTGGCGACCCGACCACTAGTTCTCTCCCCCCAATGTGACAAGGAGCCCGACCATGACCCAACGCCGCGCTTTCCTCACCGCCACCGCAGGCACTGGCCTGCTTGCCGCCTCTGGCCTTGCCATTGGGCAGGCGCCGGTGAAAGCAGGTTTTGTTTACGTCAGTCCGATCGGCGATGCGGGCTGGACCTTCCAGCACGACACCGGCCGCAAGCAGATGGAGCAGGCGCTCAAGGGCAAGGTTGAAACCAAGTTCATCGAGAGCGTACCCGAGGGGGCCGATGCCGAACGCGTCATCCGCGAACTCGCACAAAGCGGTCATCAGGTGGTCTTCGCAACCAGCTTCGGCTACATGAACTACATGGAGCGCGTGGCCAAGCAGTTCCCCAAGGTCGCATTCGTGCATGCCACGGGCTACAAGACCGGCCCCAACATGGGCATCTACAACGCACGTTTCTACGAAGGCCGTTACCTCACCGGCATCGTCGCGGGCCACATGTCGCGCTCAAATGTGCTGGGCTATGTCGCAGCTTTCCCCATCCCTGAGGTGCTGCAGGGCATCAACGCCTTCACGCGCGGCGCGCGCAGCGTCAACCCCAAGGTCGAAGTACGGGTGATCTGGGTCAACTCCTGGTACGACCCGGGCAAGGAAGGCGACGCCGCCAACACGCTGCTGTCGCAAGGCGCTGACGTGGTCACCCATCACACTGACTCCACGGCAGTGGTGCAGGCCGCCGAAAAGGCCGGCAAATTCGCGATCGGCTACCACTCCGACATGTCGAAGTACGGCGCCAAGGCCCATCTCACCGCCACCACCCATCATTGGGGCGAGTACTACACACGCACCATGAACGAGGTGCTGGCCGGGAACTGGAAGCCGGGTAGCCTCTGGGGCGGTTACAAAGAGGGCATGGTCAAGCTCGCGCCCATCAACCCCGCAGTGCCCGCCGAGGTTCGCAGCGCCATCGCGAAGCTCGAGGCCGAGCTCACGGCGGGTCGCTTCCATCCGTTCACCGGCCCGGTCATCGACCAGGACGGCAAGGAGCGCGTGGCAACCGGCAAAGTCATGGGCGATGACGAACTGGGCAAGATGGACTACTACGTCCAGGGTGTTGCCAGCCGACTGCCGAAAAAATAAATGGGACTTCGACTCACGGCCATCGCTACCCGAACCGGCGATGACGGCAGCACGGGATTGGGTGACGGCAGTCGCACGTCAAAGAACAGCCTTCGTATCGCCGCCATCGGCGATGTGGATGAACTGAACTCGACGCTGGGACTGCTGCTCACCGAACCCATGCCCACGGAATTGCGCGAGGCGCTGCTCGGCGTACAGCACGATCTCTTCGATCTGGGCGGCGAACTCGCCATTCCGGGCTATGACAACCTGGCCGAAACCCAGGTTGCCCGACTCGATTCACTGCTTGAGCACTACAACGCGCAGTTGCCGCGGCTCGCGGAGTTCATTCTCCCCGGGGGCTCGCGCGCGGCGGCGCTTGCGCATGTCACGCGAACCGTATGCCGCCGCGCTGAGCGCGCGTTGGTGGCCCTCGGCGAAGAACAGGCGGTTCGCCCGGCACTTCGCCAGTATCTGAACCGCCTGTCCGATCTGATGTTCGTGCTTGCGCGCGTGCTAAACCGCCACGCGGGCGGCAACGACGTGCTCTGGCAGCAGGGCCGCAATAAGTAGGGCGCGCCCCTCCGCTCAGTCACCGTTCGCCACACGGCGAGCCCGTACGCCCTCCGCGAGCGTGTCGAGCACACCGATGCTTTCCTCCCAGCCGATGCAGCCATCGGTGATGCTCTGCCCATAGACAAGCGGCTGCCCGGGCCGAAGATCCTGGCGGCCCGCCACGAGATGGCTCTCGACCATCACCCCGAAGACTCGCGAATCGCCCGCTGCGATCTGCGCAGCAATGCTCGCTGCAACGCCCACCTGATTCTCGGGCTTCTTCTGGCTGTTGCCGTGGCTGCAGTCAATCATCAGGCGGCAGGCCAGCGCCGCCGCCGCCGCTTCCTTGCACGCGGCATCAAGACTCGCCGGATCGTAGTTGGGCTGCTTGCCACCGCGCAGAATCACATGACAGTCTTCGTTGCCGTTGGTGGCGACAATCGCCGAGTAGCCGCCTTTGGTCACCGACAGGAAATGGTGCGGCTGCGAGGCCGCCTTGATCGCATCGAGCGCGATCCGCAAGTTGCCGTCGGTGCCGTTCTTGAACCCGACCGGGCAGGAGAGCCCGGAGGCGAGCTCGCGATGCACTTGCGACTCGGTGGTGCGAGCACCGATCGCACCCCAGGCGATCAGGTCTGCGAAGTACTGCGGCGAAATCATGTCGAGAAACTCGGAGCCCGCGGGCAGGCCGAGCCGGTTGATGTCGAGCAGCACCTCGCGCGCGCGGCGCAGACCCTCATTGATATCGAAACTGTTATCAAGCGTCGGATCGTTGATCAGGCCCTTCCAGCCCACGGTGGTGCGGGGCTTCTCGAAATACACCCGCATCACAATCTCGAGGTCTTGAGCAAGCCGCGAGCGCTCAGCCGCCAATCGGCTCGCATATTCACGTGCCGCCTTCGGATCATGGATAGAACAGGGCCCGATGATGACCAGCAGCCGGTCATCCATGCCGTGCAGAATCCGGTGTATTGCCTGCCTGGACCCAGCCACTACCTGCGCGGTCGTGTCATCAAGCGGATACTCGCGCAGCAGATGAGCGGGCGGGGACAGCTCGCGGTAACCGCGGATCCGGGTGTCATCGGTGGTGACGCTCATGGTGCTCGACTCCAGTCAACAGAAAACAGGGTGTGGGCCCGCCAGGACACGGGCGCCGGAAAAACAAAAACCGCCGGGGGTTGAGGCCGGCGGTCTTTGTCGGGTTGGATTCGTGTCAGCTGCGAACGCGCTCCCGACTCAGTCCGCCGGCGGGCGGAAAGCCGAAAAACGAATAAAACTCAAAATAACGGATCGCAGTGCGCATGGCTGCGAGTGTAGCCGCAGCCCGCACCGCGCTGCAAGCCGGCGCGGGTTCCGGTCTGCTAGCATCCGTCGCCGTTGACCTGCCTGATGTCCGTTCACGGAGCCGACATGCCCAGCCCCGACCGCGAAGCAACCCTGCTCGCCCTCTATCGAACCATGGCGCGCATCCGCGCCTTTGAAGACGCGGCCGAAGTGGCCAGTCGTGGCGGCCTGGCGGCCTGGGGACCGCAAACCGACCAGGCAACTGGCGGCGCGCCTGCGCAGGTGCGCGGCCCCCTGCATCTGTCCACCGGTCAGGAAGCCGTGCCCGCGGGCGTATGCGCGCACCTGAAGGCTGATGACCCGATCACCTCCACGCATCGAGGACATGGTCACACGCTCGCCAAGGGCGCCGATCTCACCCGGATGATGATGGAACTCTTCGGTAAGGCGGGCGGTTTCTGCGGCGGCCGCGGCGGCTCGATGCACATCGCCGACTTCTCGGTCGGCATGCTGGGCGCCAACGGCGTGGTGGCAGCCAGTATCCCCATCGCAGTCGGTGCTGCGCACGCCATCCGACTGCAGGGGCGCCCTGCGATCGCCACCGCATTCTTTGGCGACGGTGCGATCAACCGGGGGCCGTTCGCGGAAAGTCTCAACTGGGCAGCTGCCTACCATCTGCCCCTGCTCTTCGTTTGCGAAGACAATCAGTGGTCGGCCACCACGCGCACCGACACGCTGTCAGCCGGGGGCGGCGCAGCCGCACGGGCCCGCGCTTACGGCATCGAGGCGGTGGAGGTCGACGGCAATGATGTCGAGGCGGTCCATGCCTGCGCGGGCGAGCTCGTTGCCCGGGTACGGGCCGAGGCGCGACCAGCGCTGATCCATGCGCGCACCTACCGCTTCAAGGGCCATGTGTCGGTTGACCCGGCTGCCTACCGCGATCCGGCAGAACTCGCACGCGCGCTCGAGCGCGATCCGATCGCTCTCGCCCGTAAACAGCTGAGCGAGCTCGGCGTTGCGCTCGCCGCAGCTACGGTGATCGACGATGAGGCGCGCGCCGAGGTCACGGCTGCGCTCGCGGCCGCGGCGGCTGCACCCTGGCCATCGGTCACCGCGGCCTTCGAAGAGATTCAGAGCACGGGAGCCGGACAATGGCTGTGAGCACCTACTCTCAAGCGGCAGTCGATGCGCTCTCGGCCGCCATGCAGGCTGACCCGTCGGTGATTGCGATCGGGGAAGACATCGGTCGGGGCGGAATCTTCGGCCAATACCGTGGACTGCAGGCCAAATTTGGCGCCTCGCGCGTGATCGATACACCGATCTCCGAGGCCACCATCGTGGGCGCGGCCGTCGGCATGGCACTCACCGGCATGCGGCCGGTCGTCGAGCTGCGGGTGATCGATTTCGCGCTCTGCGCCATGGATGAAATCGTCAATCAGGCTGCCAAGAACCGCTACATGTTCGGCGGCCAGGGGCGGGTCCCGGTCGTGCTGCGGATGCCGATCGGTATCTGGTCATCATCGGCCGCGCAGCATTCGCAGTCACTAGAGAGCTGGTTTGCACACATTCCCGGACTGGTGGTGGTTGCGCCCGCCACACCGCAGGATAACCACGATCTGCTGCAGGCCGCGCTCGCGTGTGGCGACCCGGTGGCCTATCTGGAGCACAAGGAACTGTGGTCGATGGAGGGCGAGATCGTCGCCACGGAGGCGCTCCCGATCGGCCGCGCCCGCATCGTGCGGCCGGGGCGTGACCTCACCATCGTCAGCTGGAGCCGTTCCGTGCACCAGTGCGCAGAGGCCTGCGAGGCGCTCGCGTCGCAGGGCATCGAAGCCGAGCTCATCGACCTACGCACGCTCTGGCCTTGGGACCGCGAAACCGTTTTGGCCTCCGCCGCACGAACGGGGCGCCTTCTCATCGTCCATGAGGCCGTGCAGGTCGCAGGCTTTGGCGCCGAGATCGCCGCCACCATCGCCGAGCTCGCGCCCGAGGTGCGGCTCGCCCGCCTGGGGGCGCTACGTATTCCGGTGGGCTATTCGCCGGGGCTCGAGGCTCAGGCGCGACTCACCCCAGACGCCATTGCCGCCCGGGCCCGGGCGCTCGCAACCTGAGCGAGCGCAGCCGCCGTGCGCTGCTGCACTAGAATGCCAGTTGGAGCATCGGTCTGTGACCGTTGCAGTGCCATCGATCACCCCCAATAAGGAGACAAACCATGGACCGTCGCTCAGTCCTGAAGGCCGGCACCGCCGGTGCCACCGCACTCACTGCCCCGTTCATCATCCGCCCGTCGCACGCGCAGCAGTACCGTGCTGAATACCGGCTGTCGACCGTGGTCGGGCCGGCTTTCCCCTGGGGTAAGGGCGGCGAGATCTGGGGCAATCTGGTGCGCGAACGCACCCAGGGTCGGATCAACATCAAGATGTATCCCGGCGTGTCGCTCATCAACGGCGACCAGACGCGTGAGTTCTCCGCCATTCGCCAGGGCGTGATCGATATGGCCATCGGCTCGACCATCAACTGGTCGCCGCAGGTAAAAGAGCTGAACCTGTTTTCGTTGCCCTTCCTCTCACAGGACCATGCGGGTCTTGATGCCATCACCGGCAGCGAGGTGGGTAAACGCACCATGCAGATCGTCGATAAGGCCGGCGTGGTGCCGCTTGCCTGGGGCGAAAACGGATTCCGTGAGCTCACCAATTCGCGCCGCGAGATCCGGTCGCCCGCCGACATGAAAGGGCTCAAGTTCCGTATCGTGGGTTCGCCCATCTTCACCGAGGTGTTCACCGCGCTCGGTGCCAACCCCACGCAGATGAGCTGGGCCGACGCGCAGCCCGCGCTCGCCTCGGGTGCGGTGGAGGGTCAGGAGAACCCGATGCACATCTTCACCGCGGCCAAGCTCCACACGCTCGCGCAGAAGTTCGTGACCCGCTGGGGCTATGTCGCAGATCCCCTCATCTTCGTGGTCAACCGCGAGGTCTGGCAGTCGTGGTCGCCCGCCGACCAGGAGATCGTGCGCGCATCGGCCATCGAGGCGGGCAAGCAGGAAATCGCTATTGCTCGTAAGGGCCTCACCAAGACCGACACTTCCATGATCCGCGAGGTCGAGGCGCTGGGCGTCAAGGTCACCGAACTCACACCGGCGGAGAAGGCCGAGTTCCAGCGAGTGCTCAAGCCGGTCTATGACAAGTGGGCCAAGACGATCGGTTCCGACCTGGTGAAGATCGCTGAAGATGCGGTCGCGCGCCGCGGCTGATCCTCAAGTATCGTGACCGAATCCCCGCCGCCCCCGGCTTCTGCGCCTGTCGCCGAGCCGGGACCAGCGCCGGGGCGGTCGACCCCGCGGCGCCTCTTGCCCGAAGACCGCATCGGCGCAGTGTTGATGGCGCTGCTCGCGCTCATTACCTTTGCCAATGTGGTGGTCCGGTATCTCACGGACCAATCGTTTGCCTGGACCGAAGAATTGTCGGTCGTCCTGATGGTGCTGCTCACCATGGTGGCGGCCAGCGCTGCCGTGGTCCGTCATTCGCATGTCCGGATCGAAGTGTTGATTGATGGCGCCTCGCCCGCCCGCTTGCGCGCACTCGAATCGCTTGCCGCAGTCGCTTCGGTGATCGCCTGGCTTCTGCTCACCGGTCTGGGCTCGCGGCTCGCCTGGGATGACTACCGGTTCGATGTCACCACCCCCGGCATCGGGCTGCCGCAGTGGTGGTACACGATCTGGCTGCCCCTCCTGGCGCTCCTCCTCGCCGCACGCTGCATGCAGCGCCTGGTGAGGCTCTGGGCACCCAAACCGTGACGGGTCTGCTCATCTTTGCGGTCTTCATTGCGCTGATGGTGGCGGGTGTGCCGATCGGCATCGCGCTCATGCTGGGTGGCGCGGTCGGCATCGGGATAGGCGGGCTCGGTTGGCTCGCGATTCCGAATAATTTTTATTCCGGGATCGCGAAGTACCCCTTGCTCGCGCTGCCCATGTTCGTATTGGTCGGGGCCATCTTCGACCGCTCGGGGGTGGCCAAACGCCTGGTCGATTTTGCGATCGCCATTGTTGGGCGCGGGCCTGGCATGCTGCCGCTGGTTGCAATTGCGGTGGCGATGTTTCTGGGTGGTATTTCGGGGTCAGGGCCTGCCAATGCCGCTGCCGTCGGTGGCGTGATGCTTGCAGCCATGGCGCGGGCGGGCTATCCCCCCGCCTACTCGGCGAGCGTGATCGGTGCGGCCGCGGCCACTGACATCCTCATTCCGCCCTCCATCGCCTTCATCGTCTATTCGGTAATGGTGCCGGGGGCATCGGTTCCGGCACTGTTCGCAGCGGGCATGATTCCCGGCATCCTCGCAGGACTTGCCCTCATCGTGCCGGCGGTCTGGCTGGCCCGGCGCCACGGCTTCGGCGCGGCCGAGGCCAGCGAGCCACGGCCGCCGTTTTGGCGGGCGCTGCGTGAGGCCACCTGGGGGCTATTCGCGCCGGTGCTGATTTTGGGCGGAATGCGCGCCGGCTGGTTCACCCCCACGGAGGCTGCGGTGGTGGCCGTGTTTTACGGTCTTTTCGTCGGCATGTTCATTCACCGGACGATCCGCCTGCGCGACCTCACCGACATCCTGGTTGAGGCAGCCGAGGTGTCTGGCGTGATCATGGTCGTGATCGCGCTTGCCAGCATCTTCGCCTATGCGGTGAACACGCTTGGCATCGTTGATCCGCTCGCCCGCGCGGTGCTCGACAGCGGCATCGGCTCGTTTGGCGCATTGGCGGTGATCATCATCGTGCTGTTGTTCGTCGGCATGGTGCTCGACGGCGTATCAATCTTTCTGATTTTCGTGCCGCTTCTCATGCCACTGATGAAGGCCTACGGTTGGCACCCGGTGTGGTTTGGCGTACTGCTCACCTACATGGTGGCCATCGGCCAGTTCACGCCCCCAGTGGCGGTTAACCTGATGGTCTCAGCACGGCTCGCGGGTGTACGAATCGAGCAGACCGTGCCTTGGGTGATGTGGCTGGTCTTTGCCATGGGCGTGGTGTTGGTGGCCGTGGTGGCCATCCCCGACCTGGCCTTGTGGCTGCCCCGGGTGCTCGGCTACTAAGCCCAGCGCGGCCTCACGTCAGCCCGTTCCGCCCACCGTCAGGCCTTCGATGCGCAGCGTCGGCTGGCCCACGCCCACTGGCACACTCTGCCCGTCCTTGCCGCAGACGCCTACGCCTGAATCGAGCCGCATGTCGTTACCGATGAGCGTGACCCGCTTGAGTGCCTCCGGACCATCGCCGATCAGCGTCGCGCCTTTCACCGGATACTGCAGCTTGCCGTTTTCCACCCACCAGGCCTCGGACGCGGAGAAAACAAACTTGCCGTTGGTGATGTCGACCTGACCGCCGCCGAAATTGGCCGCGTAGATGCCGCGATCCACCGACGCGATAATTTCCTCGGGGTCTCGTGTGCCCGACAGCATGAAGGTATTGGTCATCCGCGGCATGGGCAGATGCGCAAACGACTCGCGCCTACCGTTACCGGTGATCGCCGACCGCGACAGCCGCGCGTTCAGCATGTCCTGCATATAGCCCCGCAGAATGCCGTCTTCGATGAGGACATTGCGCTGCGTCGGATTGCCTTCGTCGTCGATGTTGAGCGACCCTCGCCGGCCAGTGATGGTGCCGTCATCAACCACCGTCACCCCGGGGGCGGCCACTCGCTCGCCAATCCGGCCTGAAAAAACAGACGAGCCCTTCCGGTTGAAATCGCCTTCCAGGCCATGCCCGACGGCCTCGTGCAGAAGAACGCCAGGCCAACCTGCACCGAGTACCACGGTCATGGTGCCGGCCGGCGCCGGCCGCGCTTCCAGATTGGTAAGCGCCGCTTTCACTGCCTCATCGACATAGCGTGACAGCGTTGCATCATCAAAGAGGTCGAACCCCGAGCGACCACCGCCGCCGCTATGCCCCTGCTCGCGACGCCCCGCCTGTTCAGCAATGACAGTCACAGACAACCTGACGAGCGGCCGCACATCGGCTGCAATCAGACCATCGGCACGGGCCACCAGCACTACGTCATATTCGCCAGCCAACCCAGCCATCACCTGCACGACGCGCGGGTCGCGGGCTCGCGCCATTTTTTCGACCCGCTCGAGCAAAGCCACCTTAGCGGCCGCTTCCATGCCGATGATCGGATCGTCACGACCGTACAGCGCGTGGCCGCCTGAACCCTTCATCGCCGAGGCCACCTTCACGCGACCGCTGCCTCGTCGGGCAATCGTGCGCGTAGCCTGCGCCGCGGAGCGAAGCGCCTCGAGACTGATGTCATCGGAATAGGCGAATGCGGTCTTGTCGCCACTTACCGCCCGCACCCCCACGCCACGGTCGATCGAGAAGCTGCCCGATTTGACGATGCCTTCCTCGAGGCTCCAGCCTTCACTGCGCGTGAACTGGAAGTAAAGATCGGCATGGTCCACCCGATGCTCGAAAATTTCGGCGAGCACCTGCTGCAGCCGTGATTCATCGAGGCCGTAGGGTTCGAGAAGGAGCGATCGGGCGACCGCCAGATGCTGGAGCGGAGGATGGGTTGGTTTCATGCTGTGATCCTAACTCAGGCGGGGCAGGGCGCGCAGCGACCACCCGACGGTCAGCGGGGCGCAGGCGCCGCCGGCACGTCAAACCGGGGACGGGCGCGCTCAACGACATTGGGGTCGGCCCACGAGCCGGCAATATCGTACTCGTAAGAAAACATGTCCTGGAGGGGCTTGCGGAATGCCCACTGCGCGAGAAAGGTCCCAAGCCCAATCGCGGGATTGGCCACTGCGGCATAGGCCAGCGAGGCGAGGCCCGCATTGAGCTCCGGCCGAACCTCGACCCGCAGCTTCTGGGTCTCGTCGGCCAGGTTGACCGAGCCGCGAATGCCCACCTGCGCCTGCACCCCTCGCATGCGGAAATCACTGGTCGCGGCCACGCCCGAGGCGATCGCGGCACGCCCACCGATCTCATCGAAGGCAAAGCCTTCGGCAAAGATGTCGCGAAAATCGAGCGACAGCCGCCGCGGCAGCGACTGTAGGTTCAATACGCCGATCAGCTTGCCCAGCCCCGGCTCGGTTTTCAGAAACTGCCCCTTACCAGCCTGAAACTCGAGTTCGCCGGTGAGTGATCGATAGTCGATTGCAAGCGGCGAGCCCTCCCAGCGCACGCTTCCCGCGAGCCGCCCCGGACCGCCTCCGCTGACCGCGCCGACCACGCCGAAGGTTTCCAGCAGGCGCGCTGGTTCGCGAAGGCCCAGTTCGAAATTAAGCGCCGTCCAGCGCGCCGCCCCCAATCGGCTGGCTTCCCAAGTCCCGGTTGCATCGAGGCGCCCACCTGGATGGTCGATTCGCAGCCGCTCAAGCTGCCAAGTCGGGTGGTCGCCATCGGTTGCATTCGCGGCGCGCAGACTCATCTGCCCGAGTTCGCGCCCCGACAGGATCAGCCTGTCGGTCTCGATATCCAACGCTGGCAACCGCGTGGGTGCAGTATCCAGCAGACGTTCGATGTCGCTCTGGCGATTGCGCGGTACGTTCAGCACCGAGAGCCGGGCCTGAACCGCGCCGGCGGGCAATCCGGCGCGGGCCGGCTGCCACGCTACCAGCCCGTTGATCTCCCTCGCGGCAATGCTGGCGCGCCACACGCGGTCCAGCCGCGTCGCCCCCATCACCACGCTGGTGAAATCTTTTCCGCCCGCGATCAATGAGTCGGTAATCAGCGACACACGGTCGAATGCGATAGGCCCGGCCAACGTGCTTTGCGAGACGGTATCAGCCGGGCGACCACCCGGCATCGGGACGGGCGTGGCAACTGCGCGAGCCGAAGCGTCGGGCGGCCGCGTCGCAAAGGCGCGCTCCCACTCACCCATGTCGAGGTGCGGGATCCGGAGGTCGAGCGCCATACCCTCCGATGGCAGTTGCGCAGGCGTGCCCACTGCGATGACCGCCCTCGCAGCATGGGGGACGGCCGAGCGCTCGAAAATCGCCTGGACATCATCGCGCAACCTGATGCGAACGGTCTCAGCCCGCTGCGCGTCGCGCGGACGGGTCCAGTCGACGTGCAGCGGCCAGGCGCTACCCGGCTTCTTCGCAAACGGCGCAGGAAACGCGCTACCGATTGCTTCGAGCCGCGAGTCGAGGCGCCCATGAATGCCCTGCGGGCCTACGTCAACGCTCGCCTGCCAGTCGGCGTGCCCAGTAATCTGGTCGATCCGCCGGTCAGGAAACAGCGCTCCCAGCTCAGCCGCAGGGAGCGCGCCCCGCGCGTCGATCCGAAGCGCACCACCCGTCGGAGCGTTCAGCTTGGCCTGCAGCGGCCCACCCAGCCAGCGAGCGTTAAGCGACTCCGAGCGAATACCCCGCGTATCGAAACGGACCTCGCCCGCAATACCGGTGAAAGCGGGCACACCGGGTGCCATGCGCAGCTCGTTGTCGCTGAAGACCACCCGCCCGCTGTAAGCGGTTGCGCCCCCCTGACCCAGACCGATATCGAGTTCGAGCGCCAGGTCGGCTGCGCCCTCGGTCTGCCACCCCTTCATCTGAGGATCGACGTCACGCCCAATCGGGCTGGCGTGGACATAGCCCAGCATCGTGGCGAGCGGCCCTTGCGCGAGGCCACGAATTGCGATCGCCGGGCGGGCGAGGTCCGGGATTCGGGCGCTGATCTCGCGAAGTCCGACCCCAAGCGTGGCGGCAGACTCGGCCTTCAGGTCCATGGCCGCGCGGTCAAAGGTCAGCGTGCCACGGATCCGATCGATCGCCGGCCATTGCGGAAGAAAACCGAGCGCTGCCTGATCGAGCTTGGCCTCAACCCTGAACTCGCCCAGGCTGGCCTCGCGAAAGGGGAAATCAGCCAGGTCACCGCGCAGTCGGACCCTGGCCTCCGCGCGCCCTGCACCCGCGACGGCGCGGCCCACCCAACTGCGTACACCGGTATCGATACTGACCGGAAGATAGGCCGCCACCCGCGCAGGGTTCGCCCGGGTGAGCGTAGCGGCAAGATCAACTTCGCCCAGGGCGGAACGACCTCCGCTTCGCCATCGTCCGCTGAGTGAGCCTGCGAGATCGGTGTTCGCAAAGTTGAGCCCCGCTGCAAAAAGCTCGATGACACCCTGAGCGCCGCTCTCATCGGGTGATCCAATCTGCCAGCCCACCGTGCCAGCCAGGCTCGCAAGCGGCACCTGCGGCTCAGCCAGCACACCCGGAAGCCGAATGGACGCCCCCGATGATTCGAGTCGGAGTTGGCCCGAGTTGCCCGCAATATCGACGCTACCGCTCAGGTT
>CAIPNM010000019.1 GCA_903866395.1 uncultured bacterium | reverse complement strand
GGCACGATCAGTGCGCTCAACAGCTGGCTTGCCGCGGGCAAGCTCGTTTACAACGGCGAGGCCGATGCGCTGACGGCCACGCTCACCAGGGCCGCGCCGGGCAGTATTACCGGCTCGAGTCTGAAGGTGGTGGGTAACGCGCAGATCAGCACCGTCCCGACCAGCACCACGCCGGCTATGTCGCTCCCGGGAAGCGTGGCAATCACCCCTGGGACGGCAAGCGGTGTGACCTTTTCCGGCTCGGCTTTCGGCACCGGAAGCGAAACGCTGACGGTCACCGTGTCCGTGGCCTCGGGTTCGCTTGGCTTCAACGTAGCGAGCGCGACTTTCCCGCTCATGGGCCAAGCGCTCACGGTCAGTAACCCGGTGCTTGTGTCCGGGCAGACCAGCCGCTACACCAGCATCAGTTTCACCGGCACCGCCAACCGCTTGAGCCAGTTCTTTGCAAGCGATCCGGGTCTGAACTTCAATGGCGCAAGCGGCTCGACCATCAAGGTCTCGGTGGCGCGGGGCAGCAATCCGTCCGCCAGTGCGGCGCTGAGTGAGGCCTCGGTCCTCGCGTATTCGCCGACTCCGGTCTACGCGGCCGCGCCTGCGATCACGAGTGTGCCAGCGACGGTGTTCTTTACGCCAGGGGTGCAGAGCAACCTGCGATTTGATGGCGTTGCAATCGCCGGGACCGGCACGCTATCGCTCGCAATCTCAATCCCGGATGGGACGAACCTGGGTGCCGCTGCTGGCCTTAACTTCGATAACGTGGCCGGCATTGTCGCCGGAACCGATGTCGCCACGGTTGCGGTCTCTAACAGTGGCCGCACGCTCACCCTCACGGGCACCGCCACCCAGTTGCAAACGGTGCTTCAGGCCGCGGGTAAGGTTCGCTACACCGGACCGCAGACTGCTCTGTCGCTCACCCTTCAGGCCGCATCGCTGGCGTCCGCCGCAGGTCAGACCACGGTCAGCGGCATTCAGCTCGCTGAGCCGGTTCAGCCGCAAGGTGTGCGCCTGACGATTCCGACCGCCATCTATGTCACGCCGGGTGCGCCCGCGCGTGTGGTGCTGGGTACCGCACCGTTTGCGAGTACCGAAGCGGGCGATATTTCCATCGAAGTCGAGGCGGAGCGGCAGTTCCTCACCATTGACGGGATCAAGCCTGCTGATGCTGCCAGTGCATGGGCGGGCGCGGCCCTCAACCAGCTGGCGAACACCACCGCGGGGCCGGTAGCGATCAGCGCGGGCTCCACCTTTGTTCGGAGCGATAACGTTCAGCGCACGGCCACTCGATTCACGGGTACGGTCGCCGAGCTGAACGCGCTCTTCACCACCGTTGGCAAGGTCTGGTACGACACGGCCGACGGTAATGTGCTGCGGCTTCGCACGGCGGGCGCAATGGAAGCGCTCGCTGCGATCTCGCTGATTCAGGTGAGCGCGAGCGCGGCCACGGTCGCAGGCCCGACCTCGGTGGCGGTCACGCTGCCGGAGAGGGTCACTGTCACAAGCGGTACGTCGTCAGCGGTGAAGATTGCATCGGCTTATTCAGGCGGCAGCGGTAGCACCCTATACACGGTGGAAGTGAGCGTTACCGCAGGCACGATTGCAGCCGACACCCTCACGGTAGGTTCAGCAGTCGGGGGCGTTGCTCTTGCAGTGGACGGGACGGCGCCCACCAAGACCGTACGGCTCACCGGCCTCTTGAGTGATCTGAACGGGTACCTGAACAGCGGCAACCTCAAGTACACCGGAAGCGGCGAGGCGCTCACGCTCACGCTCACTGCAAAAGACTCGAGTAACGTCGTTAACCAAACACTACGGGCGCAGACCACGCTTACCGCGTCGCTCGCGGCCATTCCTACCGTCTCGCTGCCCACTGGCCTTGTCGTAGAGTCTGGCGAGTCATCGCCGGTGAAGCTAGCGGGTACGCCGCTTACCGGAAGTGGCACGCTCACCCTTGAAGTGAGCGTGACCGATGGCGCGCTTAGCGCGGGTACGCTGACGGGCGGCGTGACGCTGCTTAGCGGTGCAACCAACACCCTGGTGAAACTGCAGGGCAACGCGAGCGCGCTCAACACCTATCTCACGAGTGGCAATCTCCGCTATACCGGCACGGGAAGCGGAACGATCGCATCGCTGAGCCTCAAGCTCATCAATGACGGGGCGCTACGAAGCGCATCGGCCAGCCTGTCGTTGCAGGCAGCGGTCCGTACTGAAACCATCGCGCCGACCGCGCTTCATATGTCGTTGCCCACCCAATACAGCGTGACCTCGGGGTTGGCGTCCTCAATCGCGTTCTCTGGAAATTCGCTTGCGGGCGACTCGACGCTGACAACCTATGTGCTGACCCTCAGCCTGCTGAATGGATCCTCCGGCGCGCTCGCTGCGAATGGGTCAACGCTGAGCCTGAGCGACACCGATGCAACTGCCCGGGTTGTATCGCTGACCGGCACCATCGCCGTGCTCAATCAGTACCTCGCCTCCGGGCTGCTGCGATATACCGGCTCAGGCGAGACACTCACCGTAAGGCTTGCCACGGCCAACTCCACGCGCTGGGTGGAAAGCGCCGTCTCGCTTCAGGCGGAGCAGGCCGCGATGTCGCTTCCGCTCACGCTGCCTGCCACGGTACCGATCGTGATCGTGCCCAGCACGCCAAGCGATCTGATTCTGGGAAGCGGCGCGTTTGGAAGCGGCTCGACACCGGTCAAGGTGACGCTCACCGCAACAAGCGGCGAGATCAACGGGGCGACTGCTGACAACGTAACGGTATCTGCGGGCACGTCGCCTGCATCAAAGGTCTTTACCGGCACGGCCGCCCAACTCAGCGCCTATTTCAACCAGGCATCGCGGGCGACCTACACCGGCGCCAGTCAGCCGGTGCTCACCGTGCGCGTCGAGCGGCAGGACAACGCGCTGGTGTATTCCGAGGCGCGTACGCAGCTGGTGGCCTTCGGGCCCACCAGCACGGCGGCCACGGTGTCGTCGATTCGCAGCCTGTCACAGCAGGCCTGGGTGACGCCGGGCGTGTCGTCACAGATTGCGCTTGCCACGGTTGACTTCGATACCAATGCGGCGTCCGGAGCATTGCGTATGCGCGTGAGCGCGGACGCCGGCACGCTGACATTCGCAGGACTCACCGGGCCGACGAATGGGGCCTATACGATCGCAGCGACGGGCGGGTCAAGCGTCACCCGTAGCAGCGGGAGCGACATCGTTATAGCGGGTGATGCCTCTGCGCTCGAGGCCTACCTGCAGACCGCAGACAAGATTCGCTATCAGGGCACAGACGCCACACTTCGAATCAAGCTCGAGCACCAGGTGAATTCAACCTGGGTGCAGGCAGCGGCAAGTGCCAGCGTGAGTTTGGTGACACCGACGCAGTCGAGCACGACGAGCTCGTATGGCGGCGCAATGGTGCTGCCGAAGCAGTGGGTGGCGACGCCGGGGGCGTTATTGCCGCTTACCCTGAGCCCCGATGCCTTCGAGGCTGGTGCCGCATCAATGACGCTGGAAATCGAGGCGTCACGGTCGATCCTTCACATCACCGGCATGACCAATCCCACCGCCAGCGTTGGCTCGGTGGGCGGCGTCGCGGTTAGCACGGCGAGCGTCACGCCCGCTGGTGGCGGCAGTGCTATACCGGTCACCCGCTTCACCGGCACGGGCGCGCAGCTCAACGGTCTCTTTAGTACCGCGGGTAATGTGCTCCTCGATGCCGAAGGGATGTCCGGCCTCAAGCTGAGACTCGCGGGCAGCGAGGGCGCGATTGGGATCATTACCAAGACTGCGGAGGACGTGGGCTCGGGTCCGTCTATCCGGATCCCGCAGGCATTCCTGGTGACGTCGGGCACGGTGTCATCAGTTGTGTTCCCGGCGAACGCGATCACCGGTGGCGGTGCGGGTGGAGTCACGCTGAGGCTATCAGTGGGCTCGGGCACGCTCTCAGCAAATGGCGCACCTGCGGGCGGTTCGGCATTCTACGACTCTGCTACCCGCACCCTCACGCTCACAGGCAGCGCATCAGCGCTCAGTACCTTCCTTGCTGCCGGTCATGCCCGCTTCACCGGCGCATCAGTCACTACCTTGCAGGCATCGCTCGAAACTTCGGTGGCGGGCAATGTGTTCATGTCGGGCGCCACATCAGAGCTGATCTTCTCGTTGGCACCGGCGCTCTCGGTCACGCTGCCAGCCAGTCTGGATGTGCTGAACGGGGTGGCGTCGGATGTCACGCTGGCACCGAACGCGTTCGTTGAATCCGGCGCGACGGGTACCGAGTTCTCGGTGACGGTGTCGGCTTCCGGTCGAACGCTCACGTGGGCTAGCGAATCCGCCCTCAAGAATTCCGCCGGTACAGCGCTCACCGCAGGGACAGGTACACAGCTGGTTGTGCGCGGAACGGCTGCGCAGTTCAATGCTTTCTTTAGCGCGGCGGGTAGTTTGCGCGTCAACACCACGTCGGCGGTCAACCTGACCTTCGCCGTGAATTATGTGGACACGAGCAACACGACCGATGCCTACATCGCGCTTACACCGGTTGCAGCGCCGACTGCTGCGGTGGCTGGGCTCCCAGACCTACGAACGCTTGTGGAAAAGGGCTGGAGCCTAAGCCGAACCAACGACGCAGCGCAGGAGCTGTGGCTCACGTCGCTCACGACTGGGCAGGTTAACCGTGGCTCGAATTTCGACCAGACCGCGACCGGGTGGGTGCTTGCCAGCCTGTCTGATGACTATGTGTTCTGGATCGCCTCGGATGATCGCTCTGACTTCAGGCTGTATGACGAAGTCGGCAATTTGATTGCTCACGCAATCGACACGCTCGCGAACGGTGACCCGGCCTACGGCTCATCCTGGAGCGGGCAGTCTTCCGGTAACACGCACTACACGTCCAGCGTTCGGCTGGAAGCCGGGCGCTATTACCGATTTGAGGTGAAGCACCGCGAAGACGGTGGCACGAACGAATTTTTCAAAGTGGGTTACACGCTGGCTCAGGATAAG
>CAIPNM010000018.1 GCA_903866395.1 uncultured bacterium | reverse complement strand
GTGCGCGTCCGTCCAGATAAATTCCCGCTGGTAGCCGGGCACGTAAAAGAGCCCGTCGCGAAACTGTTGCACGATGTAGTCGATCGTGAAGTCCCTGAGGTCATACCGAATCTCGTGCTGGCGCGTGCGGATCTCACTTTCCGCAGTCTGTCGTTCGTCCTCGCCGATCTGGAACAGTTGGTCTTTGGGCATGAATGGCCTCACTGGTTGGGGACATGGTATGGGAATGCCAGGCCACGTTCTCAGGGATTGCACACAAATCGCCGGGCCCGCTTCGTCGCTCTGTCGTACGATCACAGGGTCATGAAAGCCAAGAACTTCGAAACAGGCATCGAGATCGACGCGCTGTTCGATCTGGGATTTCACGCTGGGTCGGTGCACATCACGGTCCATTCTCGGGGCGGTTCGGTTGCCGGCAAAGACCAGACCAACCCCGGCTACGAGATGCTGATCCAGGCGTTATTGGAGCGACTCAAGACCAGTGGGGCGGCCCTTGAGGACGTGCTGCTCGCCAGCAAGACCGTTTCCCACCTGCCGCCGTCCCAGCGTCGGATCCGGCTTCGGGAGTTCGTGTTACCGATACCACTCGCCTCTATCGCCGACATGACCGCACTCAGACTGGCTATCCGCCGGGCTGTGGTGACCTCCCACAGTCGCTCCAAGGTCGCCACGCACGGAAACGCGACCAAGCGCATTGAGTTGGTCGCCTCGTGCACCGTCTCTGCGGCTGACATGGCGGCCATCCTGGAGTGGGGAGACGCCGCGTGGGCCGAGGGCACATCTAATCCCGAGGCGGACGCAGACAGGCTCTATTCGGAGGGCGGGCTCGTTCTGCGGTCTCATCTTTGTCGCGAACGGAACCGGACCCTCGTGAGCGCGGCCAAGGCAGCGTTCAAGGCCAAATATGGCCGCCTGTTCTGCGAGGCGTGCGGCTTCGACTTCGGCCGGGCATACGGCGATCTTGGAGCAAACTTCATTGAGGCCCACCACGACGCGCCGCTTTCGCAACGCGATGGACCATCACAATCTCGCATCGAAGACTTACGGATGGTCTGCAGCAACTGCCACCGCATGCTGCACCGCCAGTTGACTACAGGAGTCACTCGCGTGGATACGATCAAGCATCTGCTCACGTCGCTTGCTGCTCGGTGATGCGCCGTGATAGTTCAAGACTCACTTCGGCATGGCCAACAGCGACCGTGCGAGCGGAAGGTTTCGAACGCGAGCGAAGACCGATTCGGGATTGTCTGTGGCTGCACCAGCCAATGTCGGCAGTCCGACCCGTTCACTCCACCACGCGTAATCGTCAACAGCGCGGTGAACGTTGCGCCAGTAGCACACGCCTACTAACAGGTGTAGCATGCGATCACATTCTCGCCACTCCTTGGTTTCATCTGCCGTATTCTGTAAGTATGCTGCGATCGCGGCCACCATGCTCGGGACGGGCACTCCGCCCATGCCGTGGCGCACTTCGCTCGTGATTACATCAGTCTGAATGTCATTCATGCAGGTCTGCCACTCCGGCACCTCGATGCTTGATATCGCGTCTCTCTGAATCGTCATCTGACGCCCACTCATCGATCTCGCGCCATATCGCCCTGCGTATAGCCTTGAAAAGCTCGCACTGTTCAGAATCGCCAGGAGCCACCAGTTCAATGCCGGCACGCTCGCTTCTGAAGCTGCGACAAGCCAAGTCGACTTCGTGCCAGCGGCATCGGCATCCGCGTCGTACCATGCTTCGATCACGGTCGTGAGTCCCCCCACGATAATGCGTGGCGTGAGTTGCCTGTCCATTGCGGCCTTCACTGCACGCGGTACGCCTGCTCCCGAGGCATACCGTGGGAACTGATAGTCGCTCTTCAAATACCTGGTCGTCGAAACGCCCCATCGAGACTTGTAGCGATCTATAGCGCCGGTAGTATGCAGTCGTGAACCCGTACCAACCTGGGAGTCCACAATGTGAGGGATTAACTCATAGGCAACTGCGGTCGCGCAGGCTGCCTGAATCTCGGCGACCTTGTCAAGCCTTGACAGGTGAGTCCCTGCCTCAGTTTGCTCCGATAGCACTGCGTTCCAGTTCGCGTACTCTGGAGGCCACTGGGTCATTGCGCTTCTTGGGATATTCGTTGACAGCGGGTCGCGATTCTCAACTGACAACAAGCCACCATTGGCGGAATCGCCCGAAATCGCGACAGTTCTGATTCGGGCAGATCCGAAGAAATCCACCGGCAAGAGGAGTACCCAATCTGGAGCACGGTTCGAGGAGATCCATTTCTGCCACGGTCGCTCATCAGCCAGCAGCGCTGTTG
>CAIPNM010000017.1 GCA_903866395.1 uncultured bacterium | reverse complement strand
TTCACCCGGCTCAACCACCATGCCGTACCAAGCGGCAGCAGCAGCAGGGCGAAAAACGCCGCACGGAAACCAGCGAAATCGATGATCGGTCCCACCAGGAGCGGACCGATGAACGATGAAATGGAAAAGCCGACCGACAGCATGCCGAAATTGGTGGCCCGGGCCGCCGGCCCACCCAACTCGCCGCCGAGCTTCTGAATGGCGACGTTGATTCCCATGAAACCGAGCCCGGTGGCGGTGCTGGCCAAAAAGAGCGAGCCCACCTCCCAGGACAGTGCGGGCGCAAGAATGGCGACGGCCAGCACAGCCAGGCCCCAGAACATGGGTTTCCGGGTTCCGATACGGTCGACCAGTCGGCCGGCCGGCACCGACAGCACCATGGGCAGCAGCCCGAAAAACGCCATCAGCAGCCCAATGGTGAACGCCGAGGCACCGAGCTCGATGCCCCCCAGCGTGACCGCGATCCGGCAACCGACCAGCGCCGCATGAGACAGCACCGACATCCCGACCAGCGTCAGGAGCACACGGCGATGCCCCGACCCCAGATCGGCGCTGGCGCTGTCAGTCATCAGGCGCGGGCAGCCACCCAGCCCGAGACGCTGGCCAGCGCAGCCGCAAGTTGGTCGGGTCGCGTGCCACCCGCCTGCGCCATATCGGGCCGCCCCCCGCCCTTGCCGCCCACCTGCTGGGCGACATGGTTGACCAGATCACCGGCCTTGACGCGGCCGGTGGCATCGGCCGTGACCCCCGCAATGAGGCTGACCTTGTCACCGTCGACAGCAGCCAGGACGATGGCCGCGGTTCTCAGCTTGGACTTGAGCTGATCGACCGTATCGCGCAGGACCTTGACGTCGGCCCCTTCGAGGGTTGCCGCCAGCACTTTGATGCCGTTGACCTCCACCGCGCTCGCCGCCAGATCATCGCCCTGGGAGGATGCGAGTTTGGACTTGAGCCGCGCGACCTCTTTTTCAAGGGCACGCACCGATTCGAGGATCTGCGCGAGCTTGGCCGGCACCTCGGTGGCAGACACCTTGAGCGCCCCCGCCGCGCTGCCCAGCGTGGCCGAGGCCGCCTGGACCCAGGCGAGCGCGTTGTCGCCTGTGACCGCTTCGACCCGGCGGATGCCCGCTGCAACCCCCGATTCGGCGACGATCTTGAACGGCCCGATATCGCCGGTTCGGCGCACATGCGTGCCGCCGCACAGTTCGCGGGATGATCCGATGTCGAGCATCCGAACCGTGTCGCCGTATTTTTCGCCAAAGAGCGCCATGGCACCGGCACGGACTGCATCGTCGAACCCCATCACGCGAGCCTCGGTAGCGGCATTGGCGAGGATTTCGTCGTTCACCCGCGCCTCGACCTGACGGATCTCTTCGTCGGTCACGGCTGCATGGTGAGAAAAATCGAACCGGGTACGCTCGGCATCGACCAGTGAACCCTTCTGCTGCACATGGGCGCCGAGCACCTCGCGCAGGGCCTTGTGCATGAGGTGGGTGGCCGAGTGGTTTCGAACGGTGCGGGCGCGCCGGACGGTATCGACCTGCGCGGCGAGCGTATCGCCCACCGCCAGACGGCCAGCCATCAGCGTGCCGTGATGGCCGAAGACGTCGGCCTGGATCTTGCGCGTGTCCTCAACCTTAAAGCGTGTGGTGTTGTCGGCCGAGCAGAGCAGGCCGGCATCGCCCACCTGGCCGCCCGACTCGGCATAGAACGGCGTGCGGTCAAGCACCACAACAGCTTGCTGACCTGCCGCGACCGACTGCACCGCCACCCCGTCAGCGTAGAGCGCAAGCACCCGCGCCTCGGCCACTTCGAGATGCTCATAGCCGTCGAAGCGCGTTTGTTCGCCGCTGTAGTCGAGCCCTGCGGCCATGCGGAACTTGCCGGCCGCGCGCGCCTGTTCGCGCTGGCGATCCATGGCCACCTCAAAACCCGCTTCGTCGACCATGACCCCGCGCTCGCGACAGACATCGGCGGTGAGATCCAGCGGGAAGCCGTAGGTATCGTAGAGCCGGAAAGCGGTGTCGCCGTCCAGGAGTTTCGCGCCGCCACCGAGCGCCTGCTCGAGGATGGCCATGCCGTGCGCGAGCGTCTCACCGAAGCGCTCTTCTTCCTGGCGCAGCACATCGGCCACCCGCTCACGCGCCGCAGTGAGTTCGGGATAGGCGCTCCCCATCGCCGCATCCAGTTCAGCGACCAGCCGGTGAAAGAAGGGGCTAGCCTGCCCCAGCTTGTGGCCATGACGAAGCGCCCGCCGGATGATTCGGCGGAGCACATAGCCGCGCCCCTCATTGCCCGGAATGACGCCGTCGACGATCAGAAAGGAGCAGGCGCGGATATGGTCGGCGATGACGCGCAGGGACGGGTTGGCAAGATCGGTGCAACCGGTTTCACGCGCGGCGGCACGAATGAGGTCCTGGAACAGATCGATTTCATAGTTGCTGTGCACATGCTGCAGCACCGCCGCGATGCGCTCCAGGCCCATGCCGGTGTCCACGCAGGGCTTGGGAAGCGGGGTGAGCGTTCCCGCCTCGTCGCGTTCGAACTGCATGAACACCAGGTTCCAGATCTCGATGTAGCGATCGCCGTCCGCCTCGGGCGATCCCGGGGGCCCTCCCCAGATGCCGGCGCCGTGATCGTAGAAAATTTCCGAACACGGGCCGCAGGGGCCGGTATCGGCCATTTGCCAGAAATTGTCGGAGGCGTAGCGCGCGCCCTTGTTGTCGCCAATTCGCACGATGCGCTCGACCGGCACGCCAATTTCCTTCGCCCAAATATCAAAGGCCTCGTCGTCTTCGGCGTAGACGGTGATCCAGAGCCGCTCTTTGGGCAGCGCATAGACCCCGGTGAGGAGTTCCCAGGCGAAATGGATCGCGTCGCGCTTGAAATAATCCCCAAACGAGAAGTTGCCCAGCATCTCGAAAAAAGTATGGTGCCGCGCGGTGTAGCCCACGTTTTCGAGGTCGTTGTGCTTGCCCCCCGCACGGACACTGCGCTGAGAGGTGGTGGCGCGACGATAGTTTCTGTGCTCCTTGCCCAGGAACACATCCTTGAACTGCACCATGCCACTGTTGGTGAAAAGCAGCGTGGGGTCGTTGCCCGGCACGAGCGG
>CAIPNM010000016.1 GCA_903866395.1 uncultured bacterium | reverse complement strand
GCCACCACCAGATCATGCTCGATCACCAATGAGGTGGCGCCGGTGGCTGCCAGTGCGAGGCCCTGCGGCAATCGCAGCCCGAGCATCGGTGCGCGATTCAGATTCACCGCCAGATAGTCGATGGCGGACTCGGCTCGCGCAACCAATGCGGGCTGGCCATTGGTCGGCAGGGTGGAGAGCTCAAAGCCCAACACCGCATCGGCACTGCCCTCAAAGCGCAGCGCATCGCGCGTGGTGAGGAACGCATTCAGCGACGCCGCATCGCCCACCAGGGTGAGCGTCGCGCCCGTGCCTTGGGCAAGGGTGGCCTCGCCGGTGGTGGCCGGACGGAGCGCCGGGCTCGCCGCCCAGGCAAGCATGCCCGCGGACGTGGTGACCACCAGCTTGAGCGAGCCTTCGCCCCCGACTGCGTTGGTGGGCAGCAGGATCATGCCGCCCGAGGGCAGCGTGTAGCGGGCGGGAACGCCGAGCGACGGCCCTGCGACCACCGTATCGGGTGCCGCAGCGGCTGTGAGGCCAACCAGGCCGCGGCTGCTGATGTCGCCCACCACGCGGATGGCGACCGAGCCGCCGGCCGCGCCCTCGACGAACACACCGTCAGCGCGATTAAAGAGCTCGTTGAGCGCCGCCACACTGCCGGTGAAGCGCGTGGACGCGAAGGTCTGGGTTACACCATCCACCTCGCGCGTGAAGTTGGCGCCTGCCGATACGGTGACCGACCCCGCAGCAAGTGTCACCACCCCATTGACCGCGCCGATCGCCGTGACTTCGGCCTGCGGCGCCTCGATTTCTACCGAGATCGGCGCCGTACCGGCGGCCTGGAACGCGCCTGAGCCCAGCATGAGCGGCACGCGAGCGCCCACCGTCGCGACGCGCGACACCGGCAGCGTGAGCGTAGCCCCCGAGAGCGTTGCAGTGGAGCCGGCCGGCGCTTCGAGCGACACCGTGGTGCTGCTCGCATGGCCGGTGGCATCGGCGAGCTTGAATTGCAGGGCAATCGGCGTGCCGGTGACGGTTGCGCCCGGACCGGTGTAGCGGATCTCGCCGCCCGTGCCCGCGAGCAATGCCGAGAGCTGCGCCGCGGTCCCCGAAAGCACGAGCGCGCGAGCGTTGCTGGATGGGTCAACGATCACGCCGGCCGCGCCCTGAGCGAGTGCGGCCGTCAGCCCCTGACCCGACCCGAGCGCGAGTGCGCTCTCAGCAGGGAGCGACAGCGTGAGCGTGAGCGCGCCGGTGCCGCTGAGCGTTGACGCATCAAACTTCAGATGCGAGGACACCGCGGGCGTGACCCACAGGCGCGAGGACAACGCGCCGATTGCGGGCGCGGGGTTGGCCGCATTGGTCGCGCCATAAATCGCGATATCGGCCTCCGAGCGGTTACCACCGCCTTCCACCGATATCGACATCACCTGCGCCCGTGTGCCGTTCGCGTCCACGCGCGAGGCAATGCCGGTATAGCTGATCGGCGAGGGCGATGCGCCCAGATAGGCGCTGATCGCAGCCGCAGAGCCGGTGAGCGTGAGCGTGGCCGAGCCCGAACCCGACACGGTCACGCCCGATTCGGCGATGCTGGCCGCTGTGAACGTGCCGCCATCCGCCACCTTCAGGGTGACCGAGCGAAGCGCACTCGATGTTCCCAGTGCGTTGGCTTCGAAGGTGATCGGACTTGCAACAGCGGGCACCACCGGCATCACGCCGGGCGCTGCCAACGCGGGTGAGCTCGAGGCGGCGCCCGCCGACAGCTCGATGGCGCTCGATACGCTCTGCCCATCGAGCGACAGCGTGGCATCCAGCACCGCAGCCGGCCCGTTATAGATGAGCCTGCCTGAGCTCAGCCAGACATTGAGCGCAGCGATTGGGCCCTGCAGACGCACCGCGCCCGTTGCCGGGTCGAGATCGGCGAGCGCTGCAACCGCCGCCGAGTCGCCGGTTCGCGAGGGCGATGCGGTGAGGGTGCCGGCGGAAGCCGTGAGCGTCAGCGTGTAGACGGTGCTCGCCGCACCGCCCACCGGCGTGCCCGGCATGAGGAGCGCCACATTGGCGCCGGTGGTGACCGGGATGGTGCGCGGAAGCGCCATCGCCAGGCCGGCAGGGCCTGCGGTCTCAACCGGCACCACCGCGCTAAGTGCAACGCGCGCGGTCGTGCTTCGCGCGGTGCCAGTATCGTTAGTCACGCTGAATTGCAGGGCCTCACCTGCGCCGGTGTAGCGAAGTTTTCCGGCTTCTAACCAGGCGTTGATCTGCGCAGCCGTGCCGCTTACGCGAACCGTGTTGGTCTCAGCAGCGGCATCGGTGAGCGCGCCATCCGTTGCTGCCGATAGCGTGCCCGCGACCACCGAAGCGGTGAGCGTCAGCGTGCCTGATCCCGACACGGGCGAGCCCACGATCACCACATTGGATGCGGCATTCGCAAGCACCGGTACCGACTGCGGAACGGTAAGCGAGGGCACCACGGGTGAGGCGGCGATGAGTGCAACCGCGCCATTCAGCGCCTGCGCGGCGCTTGCACCTGTTTCGCCCAGCACCACTTCCAGTGCCTCGCCCGCGCCAGTGTAGGCAAGGCGTCCCGCAGCGAGCCAGCTGTTCAGCTGTGTCGCAGTACCGGTGAGCAGCAGACTGCGCGAATCATCCGCCAGCGCGCCGCCCGCAAGGCCAGCAAAATCCGCGGCCGCCAGCGTCCCCGTGCTGATGCGCAACCCGAGGGTGAGCGAGGTATCCGGTGCCGCACCGATTCGCGCTGCGGTCGTGCCAACGATGCTGATCGTGCTCGCCGTACCCGACTGAACGGTCGCAGCGAGCGGCAGGCGTAACTGCAGCGCAGCTGCCCCTGCAACCGACGCCTGTGCGGGGCGGTAGTCCACCGCCACGGTGCCGGTGCTGATGACCGGTGCCGATCCAGCAGCTGGTGTGGACTCCAACTCCACCGCAACCGAGCCGGTGCCGCTGGCAAGGAGCTTCAGTCGGCCCGCGGCGAGCCAGGCGGAGAGTTCGGCGGCCGTTCCCACCAGGGTGAGCGTGCTGCCGCTACCGTCCGTGAGCAGCGCGCCGCCCGCCGAGTTGCGAAGGGCGGCATCCGGCTGCCAGACCAGTGTAGCGGCCGATGTGGCAGCAAATCGCATCGTGAGCGCGCCGGTACCAGTCACCGCGCTTGCGGCGAAAGCGGGGGTTGCGAGCGCACCGGGGGTGGCGACGACGCCAGCTGGCAGCCGCATGGCGCCGCCGGCGTTCGCGGTCGCAGGCTGGGCCGGTGCCGCGAGAAGCGTCTGTACGGTAGACGCGCCCACCGCATTCTCGAGACGAATCCCGAGCGCGAGCGGCGCATTGCCAGCCGCGGTGGCGGGGCCGGTGTAGCGGATCGCGCCGTCGGCCGCAAGGAAGGCCTGGAGATTGGCTGCGGTGCCGCGCAGAATAAGCGTGCGTTCCGTGCTGGCGGCGTCGAGGGTGACGCCTCCGCCCGCGGTGGCGACCAGTCCAGGGGCGGTGCCGAGCGCCAGCCCATCGGCACTTGCCGGCAGGCTGAGCGTGAGCGTCAGCAGCTCGGAGGGCGCCGAGTTGGCGAGTGCCGCACCTGTAAAGCGCAGATTCGAGCTGGTATTCGCGGTGATCCAGAGCGTCGTGGGCAGACCGGTGATAACGGGCGCGATTTCACCCAGGCGCGATGCGCCATAGAGCTGTACCGCCGGGCGGGTGGAGGACAGCGCGGTGGGCGGCGAATCAGTAGAGAGTCGCTCCACCAGGACCGTCATGGTCTGGGTGGCCACCCCCGTGTAGGCGATTCGGGTTGCGTTCGCGAAGTAACTGCTGAGCGCGGCCGCGCTGCCGGTGAAGCTTGCACCCGCGGTACCGCTTCCGGTGACGAGTACCGCATCCGCATCGGTGGGCGTGCCCACGCTGCTCGCCGCGAAGCTGCCATCGCTTGGCACCGTCAGGGTAACGCGCAGCAATGATGCATCCGAGCCCAGCGCATCGGCCGACAGCACGATGGGGCTGGCCGCATCGGGTACCACACCGATGGCGCCGGGGAGCAGGCTCACGGGCGGTGTGAGCTCGCCGCTGCCGATGAGGTTGAGCGCGCCGCGCAGACTTTGTGAGCCTCGCGAGAGCACTGTGGTGAGCGTGCCACCGGCGCCTGTGTAGCCGAGCGCGCCTGAGGTAAGGAGGGTGTTGAGCGCAGAGATGCCGCCTGTGACCACCACTTCATTGGCGTCGGCAGCGGTATCGCTCAGCGCGCCGCTCGCAACCGAAAGCGATCCTTGCGACACCGTGAGCGTAAGCGTGTAGTCGTCGTCGGTGGTGGCCGTATTGTCAGCCGCACCCGCAAGCGGCGTGCCGGGCAGCATGAGCGCGGTCACCGTCCCGTTTGCTGACAGCGCGCGCAGGCTCTCAGGCAGCGCGAGGCCAAGCGGCGTGGGTCCCGCCGCTTCGACCGCCGCGGTGGCGACAAGCGCCACACGCGCCGAGGCCGCGCGGGCAAAGCCCGAGGCATCACCCGCATCGATGTTGGTCACGGTGATCTGCAGATCGACCGAGGCGCCTGCTGCGAGCACACCCGCCGTGTAGCGGAGCTTGCCCGCGGCCAGCCAGGTATTGATCTGCGAGACCGAGCCGGTGAGGGTGAGCGTCTGATCGCTGTTGCTTCGGACGGCCGAGGTCAACCCAGCGGTGTCGGGCGAATTGAACATGCCCTGCTGGACGACGAACACTGCGCTCACCTGTGCGGCGCCACCCGAGAGGGTCGCTCCGCCGAGCATCAGGCTGGAGGTGTTAGACGCGGCAACGGGGTAGGACTGCGCAAGTGCGAGCGAAGGCGACTGCGCGATGGCGGGCTTCAGCAAGAGGCTTCTGGCGAGCGTCTGCGAAGCAGCGCCTACGGTATGACTGAATGTGACAGCGAGCGTGGTGCCGGGGCCCGCATAGCGCGCACCGCCACCGGTGAGCCAGCCGTTGAGCGAGGCGAGCGTGCCGGTTACGCGAATGGCTGTACCGCTGCCGGTCACGATGGTGATGCCGCTTCCCGCCTGGGCGGTGAGCGTGCCGGTGCTCGCGGGCACGCTCAGGTCGAGGGTGAGCGTCTCGGTCGTGTTGCCTGTGAGCGGCGTATCAGAGATGGCGAGCGGCGCGACCGTGGTGGTGACAGAAGCGACCGTGAGCTCCGCCGGGAGCTTGAGCCCGAGCGCGGGCAATACGCCTGCGGTGGCGGCGGGCACAGCGACATGGTCGATTGCGATGGAGGCGACGCTGGTGATGTCGTCTGCTGTACCGGTTTCGCCGTGCGCAAGCGTGGTCACGGTGATCGCGGTGTCGGCATCGGCACGAACCGTGACCCGGCCCGCGCCTGCGAGATAGCTGTTGATGGCGGCCGCGGTGCCGGTGAGGCGAAGCGCGGTGCCTGTGCCATCGGCGGGCACCGGGGTGGTGAACGACGCGCCGGTGGTGAGCGTGAGCGCACTCGCGAGCGCGGCGGGTACCGCCGCCCAGGCAAGCTGTTTATCGCCGGTGGTGTCGGACAGTGCAAGGGTGACCGACAGCTGCCCGCTACCCGAGAAGGCGTTGCCGGCAAAGACCAGCGGCGCCCAGGCGCCCGGGGTGACTTCAACCGTTTGGTCGAGTGCCTTGCCGGCGCCGGTACTGCTCGTGGTCGGTTGCAGCGATTCAGCCAGCGTGATGGCGACCTGAGACTGCGGGGCAGCCTGCAATTCGTCGTCCGTGAGCGCCTGCGTGGTCACGCCTGCCGGGACGGTGATGAGACGCACATCGAGCGTAAGCGCGGACGCGTCGTTGAGCCGACCCGGACCGGTGTAGGCGATGCAGCCCGCGGTGGACTCGGCGCGCAGAAGCGCAGCGAGTTGCGCGGCCGTGCCCCGCAGCACAAGCGAGTTCGCGGTGGCCGATACGGTGGACACGGCAAGGCTGCCGGAGGCGGGGGCCTCGAGTGTGAGGCCTGGCTGGGCTCCAAGCGTGAGCCCGGCGGCGGGTAGCGAGAGGCGGAGCTCAAGCAAGGTGCCCGATGCCGCGCCGCTTAGCGCTGTGTTGTCAAAGCGCACTGTGCTGGCCGTGCCTGGGGTGACCCACACCTTGGAGGGGAGTTGCACCAGCGTGGGCACGCTCTGGTTTTGCGCGCTTGGGAGCGCGCCGTAGAGCGCGATGGTGGCAGTGGTGGAGGCCACCATGGCAGCGCTGTTGTCGAGCAGCTCCGTGGTGAGCTTGAGGGATTGCT
>CAIPNM010000015.1 GCA_903866395.1 uncultured bacterium | reverse complement strand
GACTCGAGCGGATAGCGCGGATCGTTGTAGCCCGGTGTGGAAGGGTGGCCAGGCTTGACCAGCGCATCAACCGCCGCCTCATCATCGGCGCTCCATTGCACATCGGTGGCGTCGAAATACTGTAGCCACTGCGCCAGGGTGCGGGGTCCGGCAATCACCGAACTTACCGCGCGATGCGCGAGTACCCAGGCAACCGAATAGGCCAGCAGCGTGGTGCCGCGCGCGGTAGCGCGGGTCTTCAATTGCTCAGCCACCGCAAGCGACTCGTCGCGCCACTCCGTCTCCAGCACGCGTTTTTCGCCGCGACCCACCCGCGAGTCCGGCGCGGGGATGGCCCCCGGGGCGTATTTGCCCGTGAGCACGCCCCGCGCAATCGGGCTGTAAGGCACCACGCCAATGCCATAGTGGCGGCAGGCTGGCAGCACCTCGACCTCGGGCTGACGATTGAGGAGGTTGTAGTAAGGTTGGCAGGCCGCGGGCCCGGGTATCCCCATCTGGGCGCTCAGACGAACCGCCTCCGCAATGCGCCATCCCCGGAAATTCGAGACCCCCCAGTAGCGAAGCTTGCCGGCCCGGATGAGGTCATCAAACGCGCGAAGCGGTTCCTCGAGCGAATCATCCTCGTAGTCGCGATGCAGGTAACAGAGATCGAGATAATCGGTGCCCAGGCGCTCGAGGCTGGCCTCCACGCCCTGAATGATCCACTTGCGCGACAGCCCGTTTTCATTGGGCCGGCTGGACATGGGATTGCCGACCTTCGAGGCGAGCACCCAGCGATCGCGATCCGCAGCGAGCAGCGGCCCCAGCAGCTGCTCGCAGGCGCCCCGGCTGTATACGTCGGCGGTGTCGACGAAATTCACGCCGCGCTCGCGCGCCGCATCGAGAATCGACGCCGCCTCACGCGCATCGGTCTGGTCGGCAAACATCATGGTGCCGAGACAGAGCGCCGAGACGCGCAGATTCGATCCACCCAGCCTGCGATAGTTCATCGTGGGAATCCTCAATCGTCGAGATGGGGGTAGCCTGCGAGCCGGCCTCCATCGATCACCAGGGTCTGGCCGGTCATGAAGGCCGATGCCGGACTTGCCAGAAACACGGCCGCGCCCGCAATCTCGTCCGGCTCACCGATCCGGCCGAGCGGCGAATGTTTGACCGTGCGAGCCAGAATCGCCGGGTCTTCCCAGAGGGCGCGCGCGAAATCGGTTCGGATCAGCCCGGGCGCGATACAGTTGGCGCGCACGCCCTGACGTCCCCACTCGATTGCGATATTGCGGGCGATCTGCATCTCGGCGGCTTTCGAGACGTTGTAGACGCCGATCTTGTTGGAGCCCTGAAAGCCGCCGACCGACGAGATGATGATGACCGAACCGCCCCCGCGCGCTGCCATCCCGGGAAGCGCCATGTTGGTGAGCCAGAACGTGCTTCGCACATTGGCCGCCATGACCCGGTCGAAGGCCTCGTCGGACATGCCGGCGGCCGGACCAAAGTAGGGGTTGACCGCGGCGTTACAGACCAGAATATCAATCCCGCCCCACTCGGACTCAGTCGCGCTCACCAGAGCTTGAAGATCGTCCTTGCGGCCGATGTGACAGACCCGGGCCACGGCTTGCCCGCCGCGGGCACGGATCGCATCAACCACCTGCTGACAAGCCTCGAGCTTGCGGCTGGAGACCACCACACGCGCGCCATGGTCGGCCAGGCGTTCGGCAATCGCGCGGCCAATGCCGCGGCTCGCGCCGGTCACCACGGCAACCTTGCCGTCAAGACGAAAAAGCTGCATTGCTCATCCCGTTACTCAGTCTGGGGGGGCGGACTGCGAGCGGTCGGGCCTGGCTCGCGGTACGGGTTTGAAGCTTAACCTCCCAGGCGATTTTCTTTCGCGCGGATTTTCATCGGGTGCCGATTTGCTCTATCTTGCCGCCGGACCATTGCTCGCGGAGAACCGGGTTGGAATCGACATCGAAAAAGCTGCGCACACGTGTCGCGATTGCGGGTGGCGGCCCGGCTGGCATGGTGCTGGCCATCGAACTGGGCCGCCGCGGCGTGCCTTGCGTACTGGTCGATGAGGACGAGCGGCCACCACGCTTCCCAAAGGCAAACGCCACGACCGCACGGTCGATGGAGCACTTCCGCAGGCTCGGCTTTTCCGAGCGGATTCGCGCCCAGGGCCTGCCCCCCGACTTCCCGCAGGACATCGCCTATTTCACCCGCTACGCCAGCCACGAACTCGCGCGCTTACCCGGCCTGACACGCGAAGAGGCTCGCACCCGACGCGCAGCGCACGACGACCGCTGGCCCACGCCGGAGCCCCTACACCGCGGGCAGCAGATGCTGATTGAGCCGGTGCTGCTGGAGGAGGTCCGTCGCCACGCCTCGGTCACGCTGCGGCTCGGTACGAGGGTGACATCGGTGGAGCGACTGGACACAGGCGGCCTGCTGCATTGCGAATCGGCCAGTACCGGCGAGGCCCTGCAGATCGAGGCCGACTATGTGGTGGGCTGCGACGGTCCGCGTAGCCGGGTACGCGAGGCACTGGGCATCCGCTATGAGGGCCTGCGCGAGGACGATCGCGACTTCATGGGCGGGCGAATGCTCACCGTGTACTTTCGGGCACCGGATTTCTATGCGGCCACCGGCAAGCAACGGTCCTGGCAATACTGGGCCGTTAACCGCGAGTGCCGCGGCCTCACGATTTCGATTGACGGCGCGGGCCAGATCGCCTGCGCACTGCAACTGCCCGCCGGGGTCACGCCTACCCGCGAGTTTGCCGAGCGCGGTCTGATCGCCACCATGGGCGCGCAGTTTGATTTCGACATCATCGGCATGTC
>CAIPNM010000014.1 GCA_903866395.1 uncultured bacterium | reverse complement strand
GTCACTCGCTTCATCGAGATCGATCCGACCTTCGATCAAATCGACCAGCGCCACGTCAATTCCGTCCGACCAGCGTTTGACCGTATCAGGGTTGCCGCAAACTTTGAGCGTGGGGGCGAGCGGATTGCCCGACGGGTTGAACACGCCCATCGAGAACAGCGTGATCTGCGCACCGGCTGCCACCATGCCGGTGATCGAGCACGGGCTGAAGAACGGTGTGTCCATGAAAGACAGTCCCGGCTGCGAGGGCGCCTGCCCGAAGTCGAGACAGTCTACAAACGGTGCACGACCGATCTTACAAAGCGCGCCCATGGTCTTTTCGATGAGCGTGGTGAGGCCAGCCTCGATGTTTTCCGCTGTCGGGTTGGTGCCTCGATAGCGGTCACCGTCGCTGGTCATGCGTGATTCGGTGAGCGCGATCCGCTCGATGATCCTTCGGGCGATGTCGGCGTTGACTGACTGCGCGCGCACCACGTCTTCGCCGCCAATGAACTCCGCGGTTTCGGACACGATCACGCTCGCGCCGAGCGCGACTGCACGATCTACGAAGCGACCGATCGCCGGATTGGAGCAAACGGCGCTGGAGGCATCAGAGCCGCCACATTCGAGCGCGAACGTGAGCTGGGAAAACGGGCACCACGCTCGTTGCATAGGTCGAAGAACGGATGCGAGTTGGCCAAGCGCTGTCACGGTTTGAGTGATTGCATCGTGGATGCCGTGATGCTCCATGACCGCAAGGACCCGCACCGGGGTGTGGCCGCCCGCGAGCCGCTGTGCCCAGCGGTGCGCGGTGCTCCGGTCATGGCACAGCACGACCGCCGCACCGATGTTGGGATGGGTGATGAGCCTGAACAGCACCTCGTCCTGTAGCACTGCGTCCTGAGTTTGCAGCCCGCGCTGAAACTCGCCTCGCACCAGTAGGACGGGATCGTTGCCCGGGGCTTGAGATGCGTCGAACCGTGCCGCCGACAGCTCAGCGATGCGATTGGCAAGCGCCACGGTGGATATCAGCGCAAGGTGATTACGAACTCCCGCGCGGCCGTCAGCCCGCCGGTAGCCGGCAAACCCCGGCGATGATTCAGCGGCAGTTGTGGACATGGACATGGTCGCCCGGTGCGATCGATCGGGTGGCACACCCGATGACAACCCCATACTTGATGACGGGCTCGCCCTCGGCGATGTCCCGCGAGGCAGCCTTGTGGCCGAAGGCGATCGGCTCGCGCAGCGTGAGCCCGCAGCGCGTACACGTTTCGTCAATCAGAGAATCGAGCAGCGTGACGACATTGTCAGAGGGGTGAACCTGAAGCGCGATTCGCGGCACGCGGTGGGCCTTTCAAACTTGAATAAGCAGGATGTTTTGCAAGCGCTTCTAGTGTATCTTCGCGGCCAAACCACAACAATCCCGGAGACAGTCATCTTGAAGCGTCTGCGCCATGCCGCGCTTCTCGTTTTGCCCTGGTGCCTGCTGGTCGCGGTCTGGCACACAGTCGCCGTATCGGGCTTGGTGAATCCGGGCCTGATGCCTACGCCCGCGCAGGTCGGCAGCAAGCTCATCAGCCTACTCTTCGGGGATCGGCTCGCCATAGACATCCTGCGCTCCACACAGCGCGTGACCCTGGGCGTGCTGCTGGGCATCTTGCTTGCTGTGCCGGTCGGATTCCTGATCGGTTGGTATCGCAACGCACGGACCTTCCTCGATCCGCTCATTAATTTTTTCAGGGCGCTGCCGCCGATCGCCCTGATCCCGCTGGTGGTCGTGTATTTCGGTATCGATGAGCCGGCCAAGGTGATCATTCTTTTCTACGCGAGTTTTTTTGCGGGCGTGATCGTCATGTATGAGGGTGTCGCCCAGATCAGCCCGATCTTCATCAAGGTGGCACGAACGCTGGGCGCGAGCGACCTCGAGATTTTTTTCAAGGTGATCGTTCCGCTCACCATGCCTCACATCCTGACCGCGCTGCGAGTGGCCCTAGGCGTCGCATGGGCCACGCTGGTGGCCTCAGAGCTGGTGGCCGCGCAGCAAGGGCTGGGCGCGCTCATCCAAAGCGCGGGATCGTTCTTTCAGATCGACGTGATTTATGTCGGGATCGTCTGCATTGGAACGGTTGCGCTCAGCATGGACCTTGCGCTGCGCGCGCTCACGCGTCACCTGATTCGCTGGCAGGACCGGGTCGAGGCGCAGTGAAGGAGAGCGTGTCTTGAATGCCCCGCGGATCATGTTTGACGACGTGTCGGTAGATTTTGCGACCGAGCGCGGACCACTCAGGGTGGTCGATCGGGTGTCGCTCGCGGTGCACGACCAGGAATTCATTTGCATCGTGGGGCCATCGGGCTGTGGCAAGACGACCCTCATGAATATTGTGGCGGGCTTCGTTGCACCGAGCTCCGGGCGGGTCACGCTCGACGGTCAGCCGATCACCGGACCAGGACGCGACCGAGGGGTGATTTTTCAGGAATATGGCGTCTTCCCATGGCTGACCGTGCGCGAGAACATCCTCTTCGGTCTGCGGTTGAAGAGCAGCCGGGTATCAGCCTCCGAGCAGCAAAGCGTCTGTCAGAAGTATCTCGAACTGATGGGGCTCGCCGATTTTGCCCAGGCATTTCCGAAAACGCTTTCAGGCGGTATGCGTCAACGACTGGCCATTGCCCGTGCCTATGCTGCGCAGCCGGAATTCCTGCTGATGGACGAACCCTTCGGCGCGCTCGATGCGCAGACCCGTTCCAAGATGCAAAATTTATTGCTGGAGGTGCTGGAGCGCGAGGCAAAGACGGTGATGATGATCACCCACTCGGTCGATGAAGCGGTCTACCTTGCTTCGCGAATTGTTGTGGTGACCGCTCGGCCCGCGCGCATCAAGGCAATCATCGATGTCCCGTTTGCTTACCCCCGCCACGAAGGTCTGCACGAGACACCCGAATTCGGTGCGCTCAAGGCCCATGTGCGCGATCTGGTCATGGCTGAATACGAGGTGCAGCAGCAACTCGGCTCGGCCGGTATGGGTGCCGCCTGATATGCATCGCCGCTTCGAACAGGCGGAAGATGGCCTCTTTAACACCACCGCCGGCCGAGACCGGTAAAGGGAGACAGCGTGAACCATCACATCAAAACGGATCGCCGCCAGCTGCTGGCGGCAGGTGCCTCGGCCCTCGGGCTGGCGGGCGTGGGCGCTCCGGTCATTGCCCAGAGCCGAACCCGCATCCGGGTGGGCTATGTCGATACACTCGCAGTCACCGGTCAGATCTGGACGGGTGTGCATCGCGGCCATTGGGCTAAGGAAAACATCGAGTTCGATCCAGTCAAATTCAACACCGGCCTCGAGTTGTTCAACGCCATGATTGGCGGCAGCCTCGATATGCTGTCAACGGGCGCGGTGATCTCCAACTTTCCGGCGCGAGGTCAGGGCAAGGCCTTTCTCATCAACAACATCGAATTCGCCACCGCGCAGCTCTGGGTTCGCGAAGATCAAGGCGTAAAGAGCTGGGCCGATCTCAAGGGAAAGAAGATCGCCACCACGTTGGGCACGACCGCCCATGTTTTCGCCGACGCTGCACTGCGTGCCAACGGGCTGGATCCTGCCAAGGATGTGGAACTCGTCAATCAGGGCATGCCGGTCGCGGTCACCAGTTTTATTTCAGGTGCTGTGCCCGCGGTGGCACTCTGGGTGCCGTTCAACATTCAGGTGCGCGCCCGCGTGCCGTCGGCAAAAATGCTGGTTGATGCGTCAGCCTATTTCCCGAAGTCGGCCATTGTGGGGGGGTGGGCAGTGCGTGCTGACTATTACGAGAAAAATCGTCCCATTCTCGAGCGCGTGGTTCGCGGCTGGGCGGCCTCGAACGACGACCTGATCCGGAATTCAGCCGAGATCCTGCCC
Source organism: uncultured bacterium (assembly GCA_903866395.1). Taxonomy (GTDB): domain Bacteria; phylum Pseudomonadota; class Gammaproteobacteria; order Burkholderiales; family Burkholderiaceae_E; genus SYIM01. The sequence continues at coordinate 47,396 of CAIPNM010000014.1, read as the reverse complement.
GTGATCCAGTCAAAGAACTATGCCCAGGTACCCCTCGAGGAGTTGCAGGAGCAATTCAAGGCCTCGCGCTATTACCCTGCAGCCGAGTGGCGAAAGCTCTATCAAGATGGCACTGCACTCGGGTGGCTGCAGCAGGTCACCGATTTTTATGCGCGGGTGGGTGGCATTCAGAATCCGGTGCCAGCCAAAACGTATTTCGACACGTCGCTACTCGTGAACAACGTGACGGGCTAAGGACCAGGCTGTGGTGGCTGACCGCTGGGATCACATCATCGTCGGCGCGGGCTCGGCCGGCTGCGTGCTGGCCAACCGGCTGGTGCGTGCTGGCCGCCGGGTCCTCCTGCTGGAGGCGGGGGGGCCGGATGGTGCGTTCTGGGTCCGACTGCCGGTCGGCTATTTCCGCACCATCTTCGATCAGCGGTTTGCGCGGCTCTTCGAGGTCGAGCCGCAACCGCAGACTGGTGACCGACGAATGATCTGGCCTCGCGGGCGGATTGTGGGGGGGTCGAGTTCGATCAATGGCCTCCTCTACATCCGCGGCCAACATGCCGACTATGACGATTGGGCGCGTGCCGGTGCCACAGGCTGGTCGTATCGCGAGGTTCTACCGTTCTTTCGTAGGTCCGAACGTTTCAACGGTGTAGCAAACGACTATCACGGCACCGACGGCGAATTGGGCGTGACCGAGTTGCGAAATGACGATCCGAGCTGTCTTGCGTGGCTCGAAGCGGCGCAGCAGTTCGGGCTGCCCGCTAACGCTGATTTCAACGCGCAGACCGATTACGGCGTGGGGCGCTATCAGTTGTCGATCCTGGGCCGCTGGCGCTGCAGCGCGTCGGTCGCGTTTCTGAAACCCGTGAGCGGGCATGCCGGACTCTCTGTTCGCACCGGCGTGCTGGTTTCCCGTGTGCTGTTCGAGGCTGGGCGTGCCGTCGGGGTGGAGGCGCACATCAACGGCGTCGCGCACGCGTTTCGCTGCGACGGCGATGTCATCCTGTCCGCAGGAAGCCTGCAGTCGCCGCAACTGTTGCAGCTGTCAGGTGTGGGCCCGGCCGATCATCTTCGCGCGCTCGGCATCCCGGTCATTCATGATGCCCCCGAGGTGGGCGAGAACCTCCAAGATCACTACCAGGCGCGGACCATCGTACGGCTGAAGGATCCCATCTCGCTCAACAACCAGGTTCGCAGTCTTGCCGGCCTCACCCGAATGGGCTGGCAATGGCTCGCCGATGCGCGTGGGCCGCTCACCGTTGGGGCAGGTCAGGTGGGCGGATTTGCCTGCTCCTCGCAGTCGCAGGGTGGGCGTGCCGACATCCAGTTCAATGTGATGCCGCTGTCGGTCGACAAGCCCGGCACACCGCTTCATGAGTTTCCCGGTTTTACCGTATCGGTCTGCCAGTGCCGACCCGATTCGACCGGATCGATCCGAATTCGCAGCACCGATCCAACCGAGGCCCCTCGCATCACGGCCAACTATCTGCGCGAAGAGCGTGATCTCAAAACCCTCGTCGAAGGTCTCCGGATGTGCCGCGAGATTTATCGCCAGCCCGCATTCGCTGACCGGTGGGTCGAGGAAAAGCTACCCGGTGACACCAGCCTGGAAGATTTCGCGCGCGGGTTTGGTGGCACGGTGTTTCATCCGACCAGCACCTGCAGGATGGGCAGTGATGCCCGGGCGGTGGTCGATCCGCAACTGCGCGTGCAGGGGGTGGAAGGGCTTCGGGTGATTGATGCCTCGGTGATGCCTCGCGTGGTGTCAGCCAACACCAACGCAGCCACCATCATGGTGGGCGAACGTGGTGCCGCGCTGATGCTGGGTGATTGAGGATGACCAGCGAGAAAAGTTCCTAGACCGGGTCACTCGGCTTTAATGCCCTGCTCCTTCACCACCTGGCCGAACACCCTGATTTCGCGCGACACCAGCGCATCGAGATCAGCGGGCGGGCCCGCGACAATCGTGAGCCCCTGGGCCTCCAGCCGGCCGCGCACATCAGACTCGGCCAGCGCAGCGGCAGCCGCGCCATGCAGTCGCGCGATAACGGCCGCGGGGGTTCCTGCTGGCACGAACATGCCTACCCAGGTATCGGACTCGAAACCGGGAAACGCTTCGCCGATGGTGCCTACTGCCGGCAAAAGCGCGCTCCGTGCGCGTGACGTGATGGCAATCGGCTTGAGCCGCCCTGCCTTGATGTGCGGCATCATGCCGCCCAGCGTTCCCAGGACGGCGGGAACCTGGTTGCCGATCACGTCGGTCATGGCGGGGCCTGCGCCCTTGTAACCCACATGCGTGAGTGGCTGGCCGCTCATCGATTGCAGGACGGCGCCTGCAAAATGCCCGGGCGAGCCCACGCCGCCCGTCGCATACTGACCGAAGCGCGCATCGCTTTTCGCCAGCGCAAGCCACTCCTGCAAGGTGTTCGCAGGTACCGAGGGATGCACTGCAATGGCCTGCGGCAGGAGCCCCACCAGTGTGACGCCACGCAGGTCGCGCTCGGTGTCGAAGGGTAGTTTCGGGTTCATCGCCTGGTTGATGGAATGCGAGGACACCGTGAAGAGCACTGAGTATCCGTCGGGCGACGCCTTGGCGACCAGTCCGGTCGCAATGACGCCACCGCCTCCTGGTCGGTTCTCCACCACGACCGACTGGCCGAGCTTCTCGCCAAACTTGTCGCTCAGGGCACGCGCTGCGGAATCAGCACCGCCGCCCGGTGCGAACGTGACGATCAACTTGACCGGCTGGCGCTGCGGAAAATCCTGCGCGCCTGCAGGCGAGAGGGGAAGCGCAGCCGCAACGACCGCGCACATCAAGGCTCTGAGCATCACGAACAACTCCTTACAGCAGGTTCGCACCGGCCGGTTTGGCGGGTGGCAGATGATGGCGCAGTCTGTTCACCCGGGCGCAGGTTGTCAACGCCGGTGACTGCAAGGCGCGCGCAGAACGGGCAAGGCCCTGACCGGGCAGGGAATTGCACCGCGATCCGTTGATGGCCCGGCCACAATTACGTCCCATCATTGACAGCCGGCTGCCCTTTATCTTGGATTCCTCCCCGCTTCAGATCGTCTGGTTTAAGCGCGATCTGCGCCTGTACGACCACCCTGCGCTCGCTGCGGCAGCCGCGCGGGGGCCGGTACTGGGTCTGGCTGTCTTTGAGCCTTCGCTCTGGGCCCTGCCCGATGCGAGCGGGCGGCATGCTGCGTTTTACGCCGACAGCCTTCACGATCTTCTGCGTGCGGCACGCACGGCCGACCTGCCGATGATGGTGGAGGTGGCCGAGATGCCTGAACTCCTCGACCGCCTGCGTTGTTCAATGGGCAGCTTTGTGCTTCACAGTCATGAGGAAACCGGCAACTGGGCAAGTTTTCAGCGCGACCGTGCAGTGCTCGCCTGGTGTCGCGCAAACCACATCCCCTGGCATCAGGTGCCACAGAATGGCGTGGTACGCGCGCTCGGATCACGTGATGATTGGTCGCGATTGCACGATGCCCGGATGTCGGCGTCGGTGCTTGCGCCGCCTCGGTTCACGGCGCTGCCGGCTCGCGTTGGCAGTCATCTTGCCGATGCGCGTTCGGCCAGCGCCGAGGAGGCAGCGCTCCGGCCATGGCGGTTGCTTGCCGATACCGATCCCTGTCCGGGGCGCCAGAAGGGCGGTCGGGAACAGGGTCTCGAACTGCTCAGGACTTTTCTTGCCGGACGGGGGGCTTCATATCGGTTCCATATGAGCAGTCCCGGGACCGCCGAGCAGTCCTGCTCGCGCTTGTCGGTGCACTTCGCCTGGGGGACGCTGTCGGTACGCGAAGTGCTGCACGCTCTCTGGCGGGCGCGCTCCCAATGGCAGTTGGAGGACGGCCATCCCCAGCAGCGGTCCATGCTTGCGAGCCTGAAGAGTTTCGAAAGTCGCCTGCACTGGCGCTGCCACTTCATGCAGAAGCTCGAGTCTGAGCCTGAACTCGAGTTCCGGTGTTTGCACCCGGCCACGCGCGGGCTGCGTAATGAGGGCGCGCCGACCGCCCTCGACACCGTGCGCTTCGAGGCCTGGCGAGAAGGGCGGACGGGGTTTGCATTCGTCGATGCCTGCATGCGTTACCTCGCGTCGACCGGCTGGATCAACTTTCGTATGCGGGCGATGCTCACCTCTTTTGCAAGTCAGCATCTCTGGCTCCACTGGAAACTGACCGGCGGGCATCTGGCGCGTCTCTATACCGACTATGAGCCTGGCATTCACTGGCCGCAGATTCAGATGCAGAGCGGCACCACGGGCATCAACACGATCCGGATCTACAACCCCGAGAAGCAGCGCCAGGACCAGGATCCCGGCGGCGAATTTGTGGCGCGTTGGGTGCCAGAGCTGGGCACCACTGCTTATCCGGCGCCCATCGTTGATCATCTGGCTGCAGCGCGCCTCGCGCGCGATCGTCTGTGGAGCTTGAGGAAAGATGCTGAGTCGAAGGATGCTGCGCGCCAGATTTTCCAGAAGCACGGCAGCCGCAATCCGGCGCGCGAAGGCGCACGGCGTTCGCGCGCCTCGGCCACGGCGAACCCGGTGGCATCCGGCCCGTCGATCGGCGAACAGCAGACGCTTGATTTCTGAGGCTGGGCTTACGCTGGCTCGCGCACGGGCGTGATCTTAGGGCTTGTTGCCGGCAATGCCGTCATTGGTGGTCGATGAGTGGGTCCAGGCGCCGCCCTGTGGTCCGGTCATGGGGCCCGCCCTGGTTGGCGAATGAATCGTCGGTCGACGGGTCGCTCTCCTGGCCTGATGGTCCTCAGGTGGCCGCTTGATAACCCCTGCCGGAAACGGATTGCCGGTTCGACAGTCAGTGCCAATAAGGCCTACGATCTGGCTCCAGTGCGATCAATGAGGGAGACCCCTGATGCGATTGATGTCCTTGGTCCGCGGTATCGCTGCGCTGGGGCTTGCTGTGTCGGCGTGTCATGCGTTGGCCCAGGACTGGCCAACGAAGCCAGTGCGTTTCATCAATCCGTTCGGCGCAGGCGGGCTGATCGACACGATCGTTGCCGCAACGCGCCCCGGTATCGAAGCGCGTCTCAAGCAGCCCATGGTGGTTGAGAACCGCACAGGCGGGGGCGGGCAGATTGGCATGCAGGCGATTGCGCTGTCTGCGCCTGATGGCTACACCTTTGGCATCGTGCCTTCCAACACCATGGTGATCAGCCAGTTCCTGTTCAAATCCTCGCTCGACCCATTGCGGGACTTCGTACCGGTGACCGTGCTGGTCGACGTACCGCTGCTGCTCGCGGTCACCGCCAAGCATCCAGCGCGTACGGTGAGCGAGTTTCTTGCCGATCTCAAGGCCAACCCTGGAAAACTCAACTTCGGATCCCCGGGGCGCGGGACGCCACCTCATTTGGCAGGTGAGATGCTGATCCGCAGCCTTGGATTGTCTGCGGTTCACATTCCCTACAAGGGCGGCCATGATTCAGCCCTTGCGCTCGCCACCAACGAGGTTCAGTTCATGGTGATTGCGCAGGCCTCGCTCGCCGGACAAATTACCGCGGGGATGGTGAGGCCGCTCGCCGTGGCCTCAAAAGATCGCCTGCAGAGCCTTCCCGACCTGCCCACCTTCGAGCAGGCCGGACACGCCGATTTGCAGAAAATTATTCCGAGGAACTGGTGGGGGGTGATTGCGCCCAAGGGCACACCCGTAGCCATCGTCAATCGTATGGCGGAAGAATTCCGGCAGGCCATTGCCGAACCGGACGCACAGCGCCGCATCAAGGCGGTCGGGCTTGAAACGGTGGCGTCTACGCCAGCGCAGTTCGCAGCGCAGTTGCCGGACGAGGCACGCCGCTGGGGCGAATTGATTCGCAGCATGGATCTGACGGCTCAGTAGGCGGGGCGTGCCCGCCCGCCGCGCGGGGACTTACCTCGATCAGCCGGTGGCGGCGCCCTGGGCCTGCTTCCATTCTTCGAGCAGATCCACTTTGCGAACCTTGCCCACGCCGCTTAGCGGTAGCGTTGCGCGAAAAGCCACGGTGCGTGGGCACTTGTAGCGGGCGATGCGGGTACGGCAGTGCTCGATGAGCGCTGTCTCCGATGCGGCGTGGCCGGGCTTCAACACCACCACAGCATGCACCGACTCGCCCCAGGTGCTGTCGGGAACGCCGATGACTGCGGCGGCCTGCACCGCATCGTGGTACATGAGCGCGCTTTCCACCTCGCCGGCAAACACGTTCTCGGCGCCAGTGATGATCATGTCCTTCAGTCGACCCACTACGCTGATGAAGCCGTCGGTATCGAAGGTGCCCAGGTCGCCCGTGTGCAGCCAGCCGTCGCGAAGCGTGCTGGCAGTGAGATCGGGCGCGCGCCAGTATGAGGTCATCACCCCCGGACCCGACACCACGATCTCGCCCACCTTACCCGGGGGCAGGTCGCGTCCGGCATCATCGACAACACGCATGGAAAAGGCTGGCAGCACCCGCCCGGCTGAGCCCAGTCGGCCCGCGTCGGGTCCTTCGAAAACGTGATGGCGCTCCTTTAGCATCGAGCAGGCCCCACCCACCTCGGTCTGCCCGTAGACCTGGATCAGTCCCACGCCAGGCGCCTCGTTCATCAGTCGGCGCAGAACGGGTTCCTGGATCGGTGCAGCGCCATACAGGATGGTTCGCAGTCGCTGCACGACCGCACGACGTTCGCCCGCCCCATCCAGCGTGGCCACGATCATGGTGGGGACCAGGATGGCCACGTCGATCCCTTCGCGCTCGATCGCATCGAGCAGCGCGGCCGGTGAGAACTCGGGCAGGAAGCAGTGGCGAGCGGCCGCAGCGGTCACCCCCAAGCCGGCGGTGAAATCGGCCACATGAAACATGGGCGCGGTATGGATGAAAACGGTTTCGTGGTCGAGGTGAAAATTATCTTTCGCTGCGAGTGCCTGCAGAAGAAGCGCCTCATGCGAAAGCTCCACGCCCTTGGGGGCACCCGTGGTGCCGCCGGTGTAGACGATGGCGGCCGGCGCGCGCGGCGTCGCCGGTACAAACGCAAGCGCATCATGTCCGGCAAGCGGGTCGCTTCCGGTATCCCATTGCTCAATGGGCGTGAGTGCGGTGGCTGGCGATGCGCCTGCGAGCTCAAGCGCGCGGCGGGCGTTTCGCTCGTCATGTAGCAAGAGCGAGCACTGGGCGTGGCCGATGATGAAGCCCTGCTCGGCGGCGGCGAGGCGGGTGTTGAGGGGCACGAGTACACAACCGGCCCAGACCACCGCGAACAGGGCCTCGAGATGCTCGGGAACATTGGCGGAAAGCACCGCCACGCGATCGCCAGGACGGATGCCCGCCGCGCGCAGTGACGCTGCGCGTCGCGCTACACGGTCTGCAAAGGCCCCCCATTGGGCTGCTCGTCCAAGGTGTCGGATGGCGGTATGGTTGGGAAACGCCTGGGCGGCGTTGGCGAGCAGATGATGGACCGACATCGGCGCCTCGCAGTTATTTCTTGAATACCGGGGAGATGTTGGTCCAGGCACGGGGCGGCAGGCTCTGGTCCCATTGTTCAAAGAGCGCCTTCAGTTCGGCAAAGATCGCGGGCTCGGCGGTGACCAGATCGGCTTTTTCGGCGGGATCGGTATCCAGATCGAAGAGGCGGGCGACGCCATGTTTTGGCTCGAGATACAGTTTCCAGCGCCCCTTTCGAACAGCGCAGTAGCCGGCGAGCTTCCAGTAGAGCACGTCGTGCGGCGCGCCGTTCGTCTGGTTGGTGAGATAGGGCAGCAGGTCTACGCCATCAAGCGTCTGCGCGGCGTCGGTGGAAACCCCGCATGCGGCCGCTGCCGTGGGCAGGATGTCCAGCGTGCTGACGGGCTGGTCGTAGACCAGTCCGGCAGGGATGTGGCCTGGCCACTTCATCATGAACGGCATACGGATGCCGCCCTCGTAGGTGGTGTACTTGCCGCCCGAATAGGGGCCGTTGTTGCCCGGGCGGCTTGCTGCGCTGCCGTTATCGCTCACGAACACGACAAGGGTGTCGCGGTCCAGACCGTGCAGTTTGAGCCGCTCAAGGAGCGCGCCAATCACGTCGTCCTGGGCGAGCAGCATGGCGTTGTAGCCGCGCAGGTTGATGTTGGCGATCCGATCGCGCAAGCGCTCGAAGTAAACCCGTGGCACCTGCAGCGGCGGTACCGGGGAGTTCATGGGGAAATAGAGCATGAACGGTTCGTGCCGGTGCTGATCGATGAAGTCGAGCGCACGGTCGCGGAAATAAAACATCAGGTATTGATCCACATCAACGATCTCGCCGTTGACGCGGATCTGGTTCAACCCTTCGCGTGTCCACGCGATGTCCTTTCCCTCGTCGTGAAAATCCACCTTGAGGCTCACCATCTCCGGATCGTCAATCCGGGTGAATTGCAGGCTGGTGTTGCCGTGAAAGACAACGGAATGATCGAACCCTCGGTTCTGCGGAAGGAAATGCGGGCCATGTCCGAGGTGCCACTTGCCTACCACCCCGGTGGTGTAGCCAGCCGCTTTGAAGAGTTCGCCGATGTTTTTCTCAGTGAGGGGCACGCCACGACGCAGGAACTCGGCCTCGCCCTGCAGGGGCGCGAGGCTGCCATCTTCCAGTCGCGCCTCGCGGCGCTCCGGGAAGGCGCCGGAGGAGACCTGCTGCTCGAAACCGAACCGCTGCTGGTAGCGTCCTGTGACGAGACCTGCACGAGAGGGGCTGCAAAGCGGCGCCGAACTGTAGCCTGCGGTAAAGGTGACACCGTCCCGCCCGATGCTGTCGATGTGGGCTGTCTGAACCAGGTCGTTGCCGTAAGCGGACAGGTCGCCATAGCCCATGTCGTCAGCGAGAATCACGATCACATTGGGCCGGCGCGTGGTGTTGGGGGCGGGCGAGCTTTCGGACATGCACGGACTCCTGTTCGGAAAGGGAGACGCTGCCGATGCAAGGGGGCATCGTTCGCGACGGGACCTACTCTACCGCTGCGAAGGAAAGGTGTCTAAGGCGCGTGTTTCAGCGCGCGGCGGACATGCCTTGGAGCAAGGCGTCTGATCGCGTGGTCCAGCCCACGATAGCGCTTTGCGCGCGGGTCTGCGGGACGACCGCCTCGGCTAGACCTGCCGGAAGCGCGCCATCCAGGCGTGGGCCGTCAGCTGGAAACCCGCAAGATCAGCATCTCGTCCGGTTCGCGCTTCGAGCGCGCTTGCGACCACTGGCGCGGCTGCGAGTGCTGACGCCACATCGAGAAACAGCAGCCGCGAGCGTCGGGCGAGAACATCCTCCACCGTGCTCGCCCAGGTGTGATCGGCGAGCCAGGCCACTTCAGCGGGTGATGGCGCTCGCGAGGCGAGGGCTGCCATGCCAGATGGGAGGGTGATGCCCGGCGGGGTCGTCGCCTCGAACGGATGCTGCGGGAGCGCGCGGAGCGCATCGCGCGCCATGGCAAGGCAGGTGGTCCATTTGCCGCCGGTGATGGTGACGAGTCCGTTCGGTTCGACTTCGATCGCGTGCTCGCGGCTGATGCGATGGGTGGCGGAGCCGGTGGTGGCGCTCGGCTTCACCAGCGGGCGTAGCCCAGCCCAGGCGCTCAGGATGTCGGCCCGCGTTGGGGCCGGTGACAGGAGCCGCGCGGCCTCAGACAGGATCAGATCGATTTCAGCGGAGAAGGGGAGCGGCTCGCGGCCCAGATCGACGTCCGCAGGATCGCGCGGCGTGTCGGTGGTGCCAATCACGCAGTAGCCAAGCCAGGGCACAACAAACAGCACCCGGCCGTCGGCGGTTCGCGGTAGCAGCAGCGCGTCGTCCGCTGGATGGAAGCGACGGTCCACTACGATATGGGCGCCTTGGCTAGGCTGCACCATGGGCGCACCGCCGCGCAGTCCATCGACCCAGACGCCTGCGGCGTTCACCACGTCGCGTGCCTTCAAATACCCAGAGGTGCCGTTGAATCGGTCGGTCAACGCAACCGCGAGGCCGCCGGTGTCGGGCGTGACTGCGGTGGCTTGCACCCGGTTAAGCAGTACCGCGCCCGCCGCCGCGGCGCCGCGCGCCATCGCGATGGCGAGTCCCGCGTCGTCAAACTGCGCGTCGCAGTAGCTGACCGCGCCCCGTAGATGATGGGTCGCAACGGCGGGGTAGCGGCTCAGCATGGCAGCCCGTGACAGCTGTTCGGTCTTACCCAGGCTGGATGTGCCTGCGAGCCAGTCGTAGGTGACCAGACCTGCGCCGTAAAACAGGCGCTCCCACCAGCGATAGGCGGGCATCACGAAGCGAATCGGGTGCGCGAGATCAGGGGCCAGGTCTATGAGGGCCTTGCGCTCATGGAGCGCTTCGCGCACCAGGCTGATTTCTCCCTGCGCAAGGTAACGAACGCCGCCGTGCAGAAGTTTGGTTGATCGCGAGGACGTGCCGCTTGCAAAGTCATGGGCCTCGATCAACGCCACCGACCGGCCCGCCCAGGCTGCCTGGAGCGCCACTGCCAGACCGGTTGCGCCGCCGCCTACCACCGCGAGATCGAAGCCCTCCGAGCGGGTGAGCGAGGCAAACGCTTGCGTTCGAGAGGTCAATCTCGTGCCCATCCGCGTGACCGGTCGACCGCTTCGCGCCAGCGCGCACGGTGTGCCGTGCGATGGCTGTCGGACCACTGTGGTTCGAATCGCCGGTCGAGTTTCCAGCATGCGGCGAGCGTATCAAGCCCCGGCCAGAAGCCAGTCGCCAGCCCGGCCAGCGCAGCCGCGCCGAAAGCAGTGGTTTCTGTCATGGTCGGGCGAAGTACGGGAATGCCGGCAATATCTGCTTGCATCTGCATGAGCAGGCTGTTCTGGGTGGCGCCGCCGTCCACTCGGAGCTCGGTGATGGGCTTACCCGCATCGCGCCCCATGGCGGTGATCAGGTCGGCTGATTGCAACGCGATCGATTCCAGCGCAGCTCGGGCGACATGCGCTCGCGTGGTGCCGCGTGTCATGCCGATCATTACGCCGCGAGCGTGGCCGTCCCAGTCCGGCGCCCCGAGACCGGTGAATGCCGGGACGAGCCAGAGATCACCGGTATCGGTGACACTTGCCGCAAGCGGTTCGATATCGGCGGCGCGTTCGATGAGACCCAGGCCGTCACGCAGCCACTGCACGGTGGCGCCTGCCATGAACACACTACCCTCCAGACACCAGGTGGTGTTCGCGGGGATCTGCCAACCGAGCGTGCCGATCAGACGGTTGGTGCTGAAGCTTGGCGCGTGACCGGTATTCATCAGCATGAAGCAGCCAGTGCCGTAAGTGTTCTTGGCCTGGCCCGGCTCGAAGCAGGCCTGACCGAAGGTGGCTGCCTGCTGATCGCCCGCCATGCCTGCGATCGGAATCGGCTGGCCGAACCAGTGCGAGTCGGTTTCGCCGATCACGCCGGCCGAGGGCACGATACGTGGCAGCACTGCGGCAGGGATGCGAAGGCTCGCCAGGAGGGTGGGATCCCACTCGACGCTCGACAGGTTCATGAGCAGCGTGCGCGAGGCATTGCTTGCGTCGGTGACATGGAGCCTCCCGCCTGTGAGCTTCCAGACCAGCCAGCTGTCAACCGTGCCGAAGGCCAGTTCGCCGGCCTCAGCGCGGGCACGTGCACCTGGAATCTGGTCGAGCAGCCAGGCGAGCTTGGTGCCTGAAAAATAGGCATCGAGCACCAGTCCAGTGGCCTGTTCAATTGCCCGGTGCTCACCGCTTTCGCGAAGCGCGTCGCAGATTGCGACCGTGCGCCGGTCCTGCCAGACAATGGCACGTGACAGCGGCTCGCCGCTTGCACGGTCCCACAACACCGTGGTTTCGCGTTGATTGGTGATGCCGATTGCTGCGGGGAGCGATCCCATGCGCGCAACGGCCTCCCGCGCGACCGCAAGCTGAGTAGCCCAGATTTCGTTTGCGTCGTGCTCCACCCAACCGGGCTGCGGAAAATGCTGCGTGAATTCCCGCTGCGCCGTGACCACGGCCTCGCCTTCGCGGTTGAATGCAATCGCGCGTGAGCTCGTCGTGCCCTGATCGATCGCCAGAATGTAGGTCATTGGGAATGGCTCCGTTCAAATGACTGGCGCACGCTCACGCGCAGTCTGCTCCGCTCACCACGCGGAAACCGGTGTGGCTGGTGGCGCTGTCGGGGCTGTTTGCGCCGCGCGCGGCGTTTCGGTAGCGATTGCAGTATGAGACATGGCATAGAAACGATCCGCCGCGCTGCGAACGCCGGCCGCTGGGCCGCTCATCAAGCGGGTCATGATCGGGCGTTTTCCGATGATAGTCGGCGTTAAACCAATCGGCGCACCACTCCCAGACATTGCCCGAGGTGTTGTAGAGGCCGAGCCCGTTGGGTGGGAAATCATGGACTGGCACCGTACCCGGTTGCCAGCCGGCAAGTGGTGCGTTCGGAAATGTGCCCTGCCAGATATTGCAGCGGCGTTCGCCGTTCGGCTCGAGCTCGTCTCCCCAGGGGTAGCGAAGGGCCGGGGCGCCGCCGCGCGCGGCGTGCTCCCACTGTGCCTCAGAGGGCAGCATCGCGCCTCGCCAGCGGCAAAATGCCGCGGCATCGTTCCAGGACACCTGAACGACAGGATGATCCGATAGCGCCTGCCAGCTGGAACCCGGTCCGTGCGGGCACTGCCATGATGCGCCCGGAACAATCATCCACCACGGAAGCTCCGACACCACGCTTCGTAGGGCTGCCCGACGATCGGGTGCAATCTGTAGATAAAACACGAATGACTCGCCGGCTCGCTCGGCTTCGGTGACGTAGCCGGTGGCGTTGACGAATGCCGCAAACTGCGCGTTGGTGACCGCAGTGGCGCTGATCCGGTAGGGGCTCAAGAAAATGTTTCGCGCCGGGCCCTCGCCGTCGCTTGCGAAGCCTTCGGGGTCGTTGGAGCCGATTCGGGTGTTGCCGCCCGCGATGTCGATCCACCCGATGGGGAGATCAGGAACGGATGGCGCGGCGCGCCAAGCGTGCCCTGGCTCGCCGCCAGCGCCGACCGCCGCCGCCCCCGGGGCGGTCGCGACGAGATCCTCCGGGGATCCCCCCGAGGGCGCGCAACAGCGACTCATCCAACCAACCTCAGGCGTCTTCCTTCTCTTCCCAGAACGCGGGCTCGGGATTGCGCGCCATGATCTCGAGAATCTTCTCGCGAGGGATCACGCCGCAGCGCGTAGCCCAGGCCTGGTAGAGCGCGAGCATCTCCTGAACGCGCCCTGGGTGCTTCGCCGATAGATCGTTGAGTTCGGTACGGTCGGTCTCCAGATCGTAGAGCTCCCAGGGGTCGGGGAACTTGCGAACCAGCTTCCAGCGGCCCACCCGCACCGCGGCATTGCCCTCATGCTCCCAGAACATGGGGCGCTCGGGCAGCCCATCGGCTTCGAAGGCCGGCCGCAGGCTTGCACCCTCGAGCGCGGGCACCGGCTGGCCATTGCGCTCGCCCGCATAGCGGGTGCCGGTGACATCAAGCAGTGTGGCCATGATGTCGGGCAGATAGCCTGGTGTGTGTCGGATGCCGCCCTGGTCGTGAATGCCGGCAGGCCAGTGAGCAATCAGGGGCGTGGCGATGCCGCCTTCGTGGATCCAGTGCTTGTAGAGCCGGAACGGTGCATTGGACAGATTGGCCCAGGCTGGACCGTAGCTCTGATAGGTATTCTCGGCGCCAGGCATCAACTCGGGGTTGTTGCCGAACTGCACGGGTTCACCGCTGCGGGTGTGCGAGCGCGCAATCATCAGTTGGTTCACCAGGACATCGACCGTTAGGCCCTCTGGGATGTCTTCAGCGCATGCCCCGTTGTCTGCGAGGAAAATGATCAGCGTGTCGTCGTAGACGCCAGCCTGCTTGAGCGATTCAACGATGCGGCCAATGCCCTGGTCCATTCGGTCAACCTGCGCGGCATACACCTCCATACAGCGCAGCAGCCAGGCCTTTTCTTCGGCTTCGGTCCAGGGGGGCTGCGAGGGGTCGCGATCTGACAGTCCCCACTCCGGCTTCAGGATGCCCGAACTCACGAGCTTTCGGAGGCGCTCCACCCGCAATTGATCCCATCCGGCATCGAAGCGCCCGCGGTATTTTGCAATGTCTTCCTCATGCGCGTGGAGTGGCCAGTGCGGCGCCGTATAGGCGACATACATGAAGAAGGGTTTGTCGGTGTGATCGCGGGCGTGCGCGCGAACATAATCAACCGCCTGATCACTGATTGCATCGGTGTAAAAGAACTCCGGGTTGTCGCGCGCTTCGTGTTCTGCATTGGTATTGCCGCGGGTGAGCGTGTTGGGGTCGTAGAAGCTCCCTGCCCCGATGATGGTTCCATAGAACGCATCGAATCCGCGCTGCATCGGCCAGGCGCTGGTGGGGCTTACCAGGTTGCTTGCCACATGCCATTTGCCGCTCATGTAGGTGCGATAGCCGTTACCGCGCAGCGCCTCGGGAATCGTGATGCATTGCTCGGACAGATTGCCCGCGTAGCCCTCTGGACCCAGATCGTAGGTGAGCACACCGATGCCGGTTTGATGCGGGTGAAGCCCGGTGAGGAGCGACGCGCGCGAAGGGCTGCAACGCGCCGTGTTGTAGAACTGCGAGAAACGCAGGCCCCGCTTGGCAAGCATATCGAGCGTTGGGGTCTCGATCTCGCCGCCATAGCAACCGATGTCGCTAAAGCCCATGTCGTCGTTCAGGATCAGCACGATATTGGGTCGTCGGCTCAAGGCAGTTCTCCGGTAATGGGTCTTTGAGGGCGAGCGGTCAGGTGTCTAACCGATGGCCGTTGCTCTGGCTGAAAAGATGAATGCTTCCCGGGCGGGGGGTAATACGAAGGCGTGTGCCCTCGGCGGGTAGCTCGCGGCGCTCGGTGCGCATCTTGGCACGCTGCCCGGCGATGGAAAGATTGACGATCGCGCTGTCGCCGAAGTCTTCGACGAATTCAACTTCGGCGGCAAGCCCCCCCTGTGTGCAGAGCTCGAGATCGCCGGGCCGGATACCGGCCTGCACCGCCTGGTCAGCACTCACGAGCGAGGGGAAAGCATTTTCGAATACATCGGCGCCGATGCGCAGGCTTCCTCGCTCCAGATGTGCGGGAAACAGATTCATGGGGGGCGACCCGATGAAAGCGGCCACCTGCGCCGAAGCAGGGCGATGAAAAATCTCATGCGGAGTGCCTACCTGAGCGAGGCGCCCATCCATGAAGATGGCAATTCGATCGGCGATCGTCATGGCCTCTTCCTGGTCGTGCGTCACGTAGATGGCGGTTACGCTCAGCGAGCGCTGGAGCCTGCGCAGTTCTGCGCGGGTTTCCAGTCGAAGCTTGGCGTCGAGATTGGAGAGTGGTTCATCAAGCAGAAAGAGTCTGGGCTTGCGGACGATGGCCCGCGCGAGCGCACATCGCTGCTGCTGGCCGCCCGAAAGTTGCCCAGGGCGTCTGTCGAGCAGATGGGCAATGCCCACTCGCGTGGCAGCCTCGGTGACGGCGGTTTCGATGGCCGCAGCGGGCTCGCGGATCATTTTGAGCGGGAATGCGATGTTCTCGCGAACCGTCATGTGCGGATAAAGGGCGTAACTCTGAAACACCATGGCTACATCGCGCTCGCCCGGTTCGGCATGGCTCACATCAACATCATCGAGGAACACCCGCCCGC
Source organism: uncultured bacterium (assembly GCA_903866395.1). Classification (GTDB taxonomy): domain Bacteria; phylum Pseudomonadota; class Gammaproteobacteria; order Burkholderiales; family Burkholderiaceae_E; genus SYIM01. Next base: position 31,809 of record CAIPNM010000014.1, on the reverse strand, counting down.
CATCGAGCGTTTCAAGCCCAGCGAGCAGTCGCAGCGTGGTGGTTTTGCCCGAGCCCGACGGCCCCAGGAAGGCAAAAAACTCACCGGGCTTCACCGCCAGATCGATACCGTGCAGCACCGTTGTTTTGCCGTGTCGCTTCACCGCGCCTTCGATCCGCACACTTGCTGACCGGTTCATCGCCTGCCACCTCCCTTGACTGCGCCTACGGTGAGGCCCTTCACGATATGACGTTGTGCGGCAAGGCCGATCACGATGACCGGCGCCATGGCCAACATGGCCGCCGCCGAGAGCAGCGCCCACTGGGTCTGCTCGACCGAGATGAAGTTGTACATCGCCACCGTTACCGGGCGCACGGTGTTGCCGCCCAGCACGACCGCAAACAGGAACTCATTCCAGGCATTCAGAAACACGAAGATGGTGGTGACCGCCATGCCGCCACGCACCTGCGGCAGGATCACATACCAGAGGGTGCGCAGTCGCCCGGCGCGATCAAGGAGCGCGGCCTCCTCCATCTCGAACGGAATATCTTCGAAGTAGGTGATCATTAGCCAGATCGCAAACGGCAATGAGAAGGTGAGATAAATAGTGGTGATGCCGGCGTAGCTATCCAGTCCTCCCACTTTCTGCAGCACGATGTAGTAGGGAATGATGAGGCCCACCGGCGGAAGCATTTGCGTGGCAAGCACATAGAAGCCGGTGGTACGCTTGAAACGCATCCTGAGCCGCGCCATGGCATAGGCAGCGGGCACTGCAAACAGCATGGTGATCACTGTGGCGCTGGTGGTGAGCACCAGACTCGACCACAGATTGGGCAGGATAGAGCGATTGCCCTCCAGCACCGCACGATAGTTATCGAGGGTGGGCGTGAAGAACAGCACCGGTGGCCAGGCGAGCACATCGCGCTCGGTTTTGAGCGAGGTGAGGAACCCCCAGACCACCGGAAACGCCCAGATGAGCACCAGGCACGCCGCTGCGATCAGCATCAGAAGCCGTCGGGCCACGGCGCCCGGTTTGTGAGCAGTAGGGCTGCTCATGATCGCGACCGCCGCAGCCGGAACATGAGCCATGACACGCCCAGCGTGATCGACAACAGCACCATGGCGAGCGCGCTGCCGTAGCCCAGGTTGAGCTCAACAAACGAAGTGCGATAGGCGTAAAGATTGAGGATCTCGGTGGCCGAGCCCGGGCCGCCGCCAGTGGCCGCATAGATGGCGGCAAATGCCGAAAGCGCGGTCATCATGCGCAGAATGACCACCATGATGATGGCAGGTCGCACCAGCGGCAGCGTGATGTGGCGAAAGCGCTGCCAGGCATTTGCACGGTCGAGGCGCGCGGCTTCATACACATCGGGCGGTAACGTGGCGAGTGAGGCAAGCAGCACAAGAAAGGCAAACGGCGTCCATTGCCAGGTGTGAATGGCGATCACTGAGATGAGCGCGAGATCGGGGTCGCCCAGCCAGTTGTGCGAACCCAGCCCGAGCGCGCGCGTGACCATATCAACCAGTCCGAAATCAGGCGAGAGCACGAGCGTGCGCCAGAAGAGCCCCACCACGACCGGCGCGAGCACGATGGGAAGAATGAGCGCAACACGGATCACGCCCTGGCCGCGCGGCATCCGCAGGACCAGAAGCGCAAATGACAGCCCAATCACCACCTGAAGCGTGACCGTGCTGCTGGTGTAGATGAGCGTGAGCCAGAGCGAGTTCCAGAAGCGCGGATCGCTGCCCATCGCCAGATAATTGCCCAGGCCTGCGAAGCCGCGCAGCCAAGGCATGCTGAAGTTGAGTTGCTGGAGTGAGTTCCAGCCAAGATAGATGAGTGGGACCGTGGTGGTGAGGAGCAGCACGAGGAGTGACGGCGCCAGCAGCCAGGCGGCAAACCGTCGGTCCTGCGCTTCCAGAGTGAGCGGGGGTTTCGTCATCAGGTCAGGACACCGGGACCGCGCGGTGCGCGGCCCCGGTGGTGGTGCGGTGAGAGTGCTTTAACCGCGCAGAATCTGCTGAATACGCGTCTGTGCTTCGTCAAGCGCTGCCTTGGCGGTTTTCTGCCCGACCAGTGCCGCCTGAATGCCGGTGGCCATGGTCTCGCCAATGGCGGGCCACTGCGGCACGCGCGGCCGCCACTCCACGTCGGTGTCCTGCGCAAGCGTGTCCAGGGCGGTCTTGATGAAGTTGTCGCCCATGCCAGCCATGGACGAGGCAAAGTCAGCCGACTGCCAGGAGGAGGTACGGTTCACGCCGGAGCGCTTGGCCGCACCTGCAAATTTCCACGAGGTGAGCGCCTGAGTTTCTGCGGCTGTGGCCCATTGAATGAAGAGCCAGGTGGCGGTTTTGGCGCGAGCGGAGAGCGCGGAATTGATCGGGAAACTCCAGTTCCAGATCGAGGTCACGCCCTTGCCAGCAGGCCCCTTGGGCCAGCGTGCATAGCCGATCTTGCCGATCACCTTGGATTTTTCCGGGTTGTTGAGCACGGCGGCCGACGAATGCGCATCGAGATAGCAGCCGAGTGTGCCCTGAGAAAAGGCATCGGCGATGTCGGGCCAGTTCCAGTTGCGAACCGCGGGCGGCGCATAGCGGTTGAGCGCTTCCACATACCACTCGAGTGCGCGTACCGCGATCGGCGAATTCACCACCAGATTATTGCCTTCGAACCAGCCGCCGCCAAAGCCGCGCAGGATCGAGGGATAGATATACATGTTCTGGCCCGCGCCTGCGAAGCCGCGCATGGCAAGTCCATACATGCGGTTGGCGGGGTCGGTGAGGGCCTTGGCGTTGGCGAGCAGTTCGTCGTAGGTGGTGGCGGGCTTGAGGCCTTTGGCCTCGTACAGGTCTTTGCGATAGACCTGTACAGTGACTTCGCCGTCGAAGGGGACGCCGTAGGGCTTGCCCTCCATGGAAACCGCGTCACGCCAGGCTTTCAGGATGTCGTTGTAGTTGTACCAGGCAGCGTCGGTGAGTTTGGCGTCAGACAGATAGCGGTCAAGCGGCTCGACCCATTTGTTGGCCACATAAAGCGGGTAATACATGGGGTCGGCCGCGTGGGTGGCGTAGGTGGCGGTCTTGGAGGACAGATCAAGCATGGCCTTCTGGCGGATCTGGCCGGGGGGCACTTTTTCAAAGCGCAACTTGATGCCGGTGAGCGCCTCGAACTGGGGTTGCAGGCTGATGAGGTTGTCAAAGTAGCTGGCGGGGATGACCGCAACGGTGATGGATTCGCCCGAGGCCTGCTTCCAGTCAATTTTGGCGGACTGATAGCCGGCGAGATCGCCGGCCTGGGCGTTCGCGGTAAGCGGCAGCATTTGGGCGGCTGCGGCGGCGCCAGCCAGCGCCCCGCCTCGCGCGAGTGTCTGGCGGCGGCTGGGGTTGAAGCGGTCGTCTGAACGGGAATGGCTCATCCGGGTCTCCTCTTGTTGGAATCTTGGCGCCTGCGTAACCGTAGGGTTCGGCATTGGCAGGTTGGTGTAATCGTTTACATCCGGCAACATAACAAACCTTCCACCAATCGTCCAGGATCAGAGTTCCAATGACGAAAGCACGGGCCCGGCAAGCTCCGGCGGCAGATGGCGATCACCGGACGGCTCGCGCTTCGGCGCTTGATGTGGCCCGCGCGGCCGGGGTCTCAAGCGCCACGGTGTCGCGCGTGCTCAACTCACCCGACCGCGTCGATCCGCAGACCCGCGAGCGGGTGCTGGAGGCGGTGCGCTTGTTGCGTTATGTGCCGCACGGCGCTGCGCGTTCGCTTCGGAGCCGTCGTAGCCGGATGATCGGCGCAGTCGTGCCCTCGTTTGAATACGCTCTCTATGCGCGCACCACCAGCGCGCTTCAGAGGCGCTTGAATGCCCAGGCGTATTCGGTGGTCGTGGCCGAACACCACTATGACCTCGCGAAAGAGATGCGTGTGGCCGCACAGCTGATCGAGCATGGGGTCGATGCTTTCATGTTCGTGGGACTGGATCACGCGCCAGAGTTGTTCGCGCTCCTTGAGGAACACCGCCGCCCGTATGTGCTGACCTGGGGCGCCGATCCGCGCTCGGCGCATCCCAATATTGGCTTTGATAACGCAGCTGCCACGTACGCGCTTGCACGCCACCTGATTGCGCTCGGCCACCGGCGCTTCGGGTTGTTGAGCGCTGAGCCGCAATACAACGATCGGGCGCGCGCGCGTGGAGCAGGGCTACGGCGCGCGTTACGTGAGGCGGGTCTGACTCTGGATCCTCGACACGTACGCTATGCGCCCATTTCGCTTCGTGCAGCCGAGTCTGCAATGAGCGAGCTCCTCATGCTGCCCGACCGTCCGACCGCCGTGCTGGGCACCAACGATGTGTTTGGCGTGGGAGCGCTCCTTGCCTGTCGTCGACTGGGCGTGCGCGTACCCGAAGATATTTCCATTACCGGCGTCGACAACACCGAACTTGGCGAAACCCAGCAACCGGGCCTCACCAGTGTCGCCACGCCGATCGTCGAAATCGGGACGGCCGCCGCCGAGCATCTGATCGCACGGCTGGAGGGCAGGGTCTGGGAGCGCTGTCTCAGCCTGCCAGTGCAACTGGTGTTTCGGGCCAGCACTGGACCAGCGCCGAAGGCAAGGCGGGCGATGCGGTAAAGGGCGGGCGCTGGGTGCTTGCCTCAAACCACTTTTCAGCGTTTCCTCGAGGCCAAGTGGTATTTCGGAACGCTTGCTAAGGTGGAATGCCGGAAAACATTGCTCTCTTCAGCGGGCCGACCCTATAGTCAGCCCGCTGGGCTACAGCCGTGTTTTCACCTCAGAGAAAATTGTGCTCGACCGCGCGCTTCAGAGGATCAACTATCTGCTTTTTGCAGTCGCTGCGGCTTGGATGTTTTGCCTCGCCCTCTTGATTGTCGCCGATGTCATCGGTCGTGACGCGTTCAATACGCCCATCGTAGGCACCCCTGAGCTTGTCGCGAATTCCGTTGTTTTCATCGCCTTCTGCCAGCTCGCTTACGCAGTGCAAACCGGGGGGGTGATCCGCGCTGGCGTGATCGATGCCTTGATCTCCGAGCGCTGGCGCCCTATCCCGATCGCGATCGGCAATCTCGCGGGCGCAGTATTGCTGGGGGTGGTGGGTGTCGCTTGCTGGGACCCGATGGTCCAGTCGTGGACGAGGGGCGAGTACGCAGGTGTCGAGGGAGTCTTTACTTTTCCTGTTACGCCGATTCGCTTCTGCATCGTGGCAGGTAGCGTGCTTGCGGCTTTCAATTACCTGGTTCTAGCTGCTCGCGAGCTCAACACCGTACTGAGGCGCTGACTTGGATCCCGCATCGTTTACCGCGCTGACGCTTGGCCTGCTGCTGGCGCTGGTGGTCGTGGGCGTTCCAATCATGGTCTCTCTTGGGCTTGCTTGTCTGACGGGTCTTTTCATTCTGACCGGCAGCATGAAAATCGCACTGTCTTTGGTCTCGGCCACTGCGTTTGAGGCTCTTCGTGATTATGTGTTTGCAGTCATTCCACTCTTCGTTCTGATGGGTGAACTGATGGCGCGTTCCGGCTGCGCGCGCGACCTGTACACGCTGATGGATCGCGCCTTCAGGCGGCTGCCTGGGCATCTTGCTGTCGCGACCGTGGCGGGTAACGCCATTTTTGCTGCGGTAGTGGGCGTGAGCGTCGCATCCGCCGCCGCGTTTTCACGGATCGCATACCCCCAGATGGTTTCGCGGGGTTACGATAAACAGGTCGCTCTCGGATGTGTCGCGGGTAGCGCGTCACTTGGGATGTTGATTCCCCCAAGCGTCCTGATGATCGTTTGGGGTGTTCTCACTGAGCTTTCAATCGGAAAACTATTCCTGGCCGGATTCATCCCGGGGCTTCTCGCAGCCGTGTTGTTTGCCCTATACGTGATCCAGCTTGCCGTCAGGCACCCGGAACGTTTCGGCGCGGGTGGCACCAACGCGCAGAACGCTTCGGATGCGCCCACAACCGGCCTCACGCGGGACGAATGGATAGGAGGTATCGGCACCTCTATCGTCGTCTTGCTGGCTTTAGGTGGGATCTGGTTCGGGTTCTTCACACCCACTGAGGCAGCAGGTGTCGGTGCGTTGCTCGCGCTTGTATTGGCCTTCCTGAAGGGCCTGACGCTTCGAGAATTTCGTGAAGTTGTTTTGTCGAGTGCCCGTATCGCAGCGCCGATCCTCACGCTATTAATTTTTGCGCAGATGTACTCGCGAATGCTGGCGATGGGCGGCGTGGCTGGACAGGTTCAACAGGTGATGACCGCGCTGGGCTTGCCCGCTTGGGGGGTGCTCGCCTTGATGATCGTCATCTGGTTGGTACTCGGGTGCTTCATCGACTCCGTTTCGATCATCTTGTTGACGGTGCCGATCTTTGCCCCGATTGCAACGCAACTCGGGATTCATCCAATCGCCTTTGCAATCATCGGGATCTTGGTGATTGAGGCGGGCTTCGTCACGCCGCCTTTCGGACTCATTGTTTTCACGGTGAAGTCGTCGGTTCCCGACCCGGATGTGACCCTTGGACAAATCTTCAAGGGGTCTACCGCTTACTGGGTCATTTTGGTGATTCTTGCCTGGTTTATCTATTTCGTTCCCAAAATCGCCACTTTTCTGCCATCGCTTATGTGACGCTCAGTGCCCAGCAAATCGATGGGCAGCAGCAGGGCGTTTTCAATGAAACTCAAACGGAGAGACTGATGAAGACCCTAAAGTTGAAGGCCGTCCTCGCTACGGCATCGTTAGTCGTTGCAGCCTCGATCTCGTCGGCGCGAGCTGAAACCTTTACGTTAAGGATCGGTGCCGGGCACCCCGCCACGTCGATCGGCTACGTTGTGGCTGCCAACAAGTTCTTTGTTCCCGAAACGGCTAAGCGCGTTGCTGCTCGGACGAACCACCGCCTGAACTGGGTTGAACTGTATGGAGGCACTGCCGCAAAGCTGCCAGAAGTTTTGACAGCAACGCAAAACGGCGTTTTGGATGTGGGGCTGATTTCGTATTCGTTTGATACGACCAACCTTTATCTGCATGCGCTTGGGTTTTATATTCCATTCAGCATCCCAGACCCCCACAAATCAATTGCGGCAATGCGCGCCGTATACGACGAGGTTCCTTTTTTCCGGGATGTCCTTGAGCAGAAATTCAACCAAAGGTTTCTAGCCTTGGGGAGCTTCTCCGACTATGGGTTCGGCACCAACTTCGCAATGAAGTCTTTTGCCGATCTCAAGGGAAAGAAAATGGGATTGGCTGGCCCGAATGCGCCTTGGGTACGCAACACTGGGGTTACACCAGTCGTCAGTAACTTGAACGAAGCCTACAACGCCCTGCAGTCGAACATTTATCAGGCTTTCATGGTGTTCCCGAATGCCTACCATGGTTTCAAATTGCATGAAGTGAGTAAAACCTACGTTGTGGCTGGTCTGGGGTCTCCCGCCGCGACCGGCATGACGATGAATCTCGCAACCTGGAAAAAACTCCCGCCCGAAGTGCAGCAGATCATTCAGGAGGTTGCTCTTGAGTACGAAAAAGCCTGCGCAACGATCGAAGCCGATGGCCACAAGCAGGCAATCGATAACCTCCGCGCGGCCAAGGTGACGATCGTTGAGTTATCCGAGCAGGACAGGAAGGCCTGGGCGGAAGCAGTGAAAGACGTTCCGAATGACGCTGCCAAAGAGGCGAATCGCAGAGGGTTGCCAGGAAGCGCCGCTTTCAAGTCGTACTTCAAGCAGGCGCAGGCGCTGGGTTACCAATGGCCCGTTGTTTACCCGATCGACTGACGACATCCCGCCTGAAGCTACTGACGGAGTTTTCTATGCTTGACCCGCAGCTACAACCCATGTTCGACCGACTGGCCCGCGAGTTCCCCCAACCGCCGGAAACGCTCGCTCCGCAGGAGATTCGTCGGATCATGGACTCGATGGTGCAGTCGCCGCCACCACGACCAGCAGATATGGCAGTTAGCGATGTTCTGGTGCCTGTTCAGTCGCATCAGGTTCCCGTCCGGATATATCGCCCTAAGGCGATTGTGGGGCCGGCGCCGGCTCTTATTTATTTCCACGGCGGCGGCTGGATGTGGGGCAGCATCGATTCACACGATCAGGTTTGCCTGAAGATCGCCCAGGATGCCGGTGTCGTTGTGATCAATGTGGGTTATCGGCTTGCGCCTGAACACGCCTTTCCCGCTCAGGTCGATGATTCGATCGGCGTGTTGCGGTGGGTTGCTCAGGAGGCCATTGCTCTAGACATTGATCCGCACCGCATTGCGATAGGTGGAGACAGCGCGGGGGCCAATCTCGCGACGGTTGCTGCATTAATCGCCAAGCGGGAGGGCGCGCCCGCGGTGAGCTTCCAGTTGCTGTTTTACCCGGGCATCGACACAGCGTTTGATCTCCCCTCTTTTGAGGAAAACAGGGACGCGCCGGTTCTGAGTACCGCAATGTCAAAGTGGATTTGGCGACAGTACCTTGGACCGTATTTTGGTAGTCAAGACGACAGAGCGGTTCCTATGCATGCTGCTGACCTCGCGGGAATGCCGCCAGCCATGATCTTGGTGGCTAACCATGATCCATTGCGCGACGAAGGTGTTTTATACGCACAAAAATTGATCAGGGAAGGCGTGTCGGTCGAACTGCGCTCGGCCGCCCGGTTGCCCCATGGTTATGTAAGGGCCTTCGCGATGAGTTCTGACGTACGCGATGAGCTTGACGCCGCGTGTGCGTCGCTCAGGCGTGCGCTACGCGTTAAAAGCTGATCGACCAGGACATTTGTGGAAGGAAGCGGTGCAATGACAACTCAAACCGAAACCAGAAGTGCGCGAGATGTTTCTGTTGAGGAAATGACTCGCCGGGTCGCTCGCTTTGCCAGCCTCAAGCCAACGCCCACTCCTTTTGTTGATTCGCAAATAGAGGGCGCGCTCCGCGAAATCTACCTTGTGATTGGCAAGGGAGTTGTCGAGCATGAAGCACTTCGAAGCGCCATTCCAGACGCCGAAGACTTCAACGTCACGATCGTGAAAGCGCCGCCAGGCAACGGTGCAAGTCTGCACGCCCACGCAACCTCGGAAGTGTTCGTTCCGTTGACCGGAAAGTGGTCGATTTTCTGGACTAATGAGAAAGGGCAGGATGAAATTGTTATCGAGCCGTTCGACGTGTTCTCCTGTCCTGTCGGAGTCATGCGCGGTTTTCGTAATGAGTCAAATGAAGATGCGTGGTTATTAGCGATCACGGGTGGTGACGATTCTGGTCGCGTCTACTGGCATCCTGAGGTCATTGAGAAGGCGGCGGCTCATGGTTGGTATCTTGATTCGCACGGCAATGTTCGGCAGGCGCCACCTGGTCAACAAGCGCCGAGCTCCGGCTCTGCTCTCGCGCAGCAGGCCTCGTCCATCGCCCAGGACTGGTATCGCACGGAGATGATCGCTACGCGGCTGGCACGATTTGTCGACCTGGTACCCAGTGATCGGCCGTTCGTTGACACCGTCATTCCAGGCCATGAGCGTCAAAATTTCAATGTCATCGGAAAGGGTGTCACCGAAGATGCCGGGCTTGAAGCGTCAATCATTGACGCGCAGGATTTCAATGTCACCTTCATGCGCTCCTCTCCCGGTAAAGGCCCAGCGCTACATGACCACAAGACAGTTGAGGTGTTCATTTCGCTCACGGGTCACTGGGAGGTGATATGGGGCGAAAACGGCGAGCATCGGTTGGAATTGCATCCGTTTGACATGATTTCCATTCCTGCCGGCGTGATGCGGGCTATTCGCAACATTGGTCATGACGACCAGTGGCTGATGACGATCCTCGGAACCTCAACGCCGGGTCGTGTGAGCTGGCATCCAGACGTGTTGGCGCAGGCGCGCGCGCGCGGTCTCGGGCTTGATGGAACGGGTAATCTTGTGGCGGTAAGTTGAACAGGGCGCGGGCTGCAAGGCCCGGCGCTCGCCCCCTGTCTTAGCGCTCCTCGGCGGGATCGAAGTCGAGTTCAACACGCGCCCCGTTCGGATCAAAGCTGAACAGCTGCCAGGTGCCACTTCCCGCCTGACGTCGAAGGTCATAGGGCATGCCGCGCGCATCAAACCTGGCACACACGTCGCGCAGGCCCCGCGCACTGAAAGCGAGGTGGTCGATCACGCCAGTGCGCGGTTCGGGCATGGGCCGATCCCAATAGATATGCAGTACAGCCTGACCGCCGCCCGGGGTGTAGAGCCATGCCCCGGGGAAACCCAAATCGGGGCGGAACCCGTCTTCCAGGCCAAGCAGACCACAGTAGTAGTCGAGTGTGCGACCGCGGTCTTCTGCGGTGATCGTGAAGTGATTCATGCCTTCAATCATCTGTGTCTCCGTCAGGTCGCCAGCACGAGCGCGCCGGTGGTTCGCCGTGACTCGAGTCTCTGGTGCGCGCGCGCGGCATCCTGGAGCGGATGTCGCTCTATTACGGGTGCGCGCAGCGTGCCGTCGGCAAGCGCCGCCCAAAGCCGCTCGGCACGCTCGTTCAGGCGGGCCCGAGTCGCGACATAGGCAAAGGCTACCGGACGCGAGAAGCTCGCCGACTTCGAGATCAGCAGGTCGGGCGATACTGCGCGTGGAACACCGCTCGCCTGACCAAGGCTGATCCAGTGTCCGCAGGGCGCGAGTGCCGAGAAATTTTCGTCGAAAGCGGCTTCGCCCAGTCCATCGACGATGACATCGGCGCCCTCGCCAAACACGCCCCGAACGTCTTCGGCGAACCGGTAGTCAGACGTGATGATCACATGCTCGCAACCGTGTTCGCGTGCAAGCCGCGCTTTGTCTTCGTTCGACACCGTGCCCACCACGCGCGCGCCGAGTCGCCTCGCCCATGCGCAGAGCAATAACCCCACGCCGCCCGCCGCCGCGTGGACCAGCCAGCGTGAACCCGGTCGTACCCGACCGAGGTCCTGGAGCAAGTAATCGGCGGTGATGCCCTTCAGCAGGAGCGCTGCCGCGACATCATCTTCGACATGGGCGGGCACTCTGACCACCCAGTCCTGCGGAACAGTTCGCACCGTGGTGTAGCTGCCCGCCACCGGGCCCATATAGGCGACGCGGTCGCCTCCCATCAGGCTGGTGACCCCTGGCCCAATATCGATCACCGAACCGGAGGCCTCCATCCCAGGCGTGCCAGGCAATGGAAACATCGGAGGAATCCAGCCACGGCGCAGATAGACGTCGATGAAATTCACGCCCGCAAAGCGCTGCTGGATACGAACCTCGCCAGGCCCTGGGGCAGGCGCCTCGGTATCGCGCAGGGTCATCGACTCGACACCGCCATAGGCTGACACGACCACGCTCCGACAGCCGATCGGTAGCGCCGCGGGCATGATCGAGGCTTCGCGTGGGCGTCGATCACGGCGCTCCAGCAGGTGGCGCCGCATGTTATTAAAGCCCGCCTCGTAGACGCCTTGTGCAACCAGATCGACCAACTCGCGCTCGCGACCGGGCGGGGCCTTGAAGCTGGATTCCCAGTGCCAGAAGGTTCGGTTGCCATCGGTGACCGGCTTAAGTGTGACAGTGGAAATATAGCGTTCGAGTGGAACGGTGGCCTCGACGATGCAGTACGTGAACCGATGCTCGCGATCGTCCAGCGAGAGCAGTTGCTCGCGGATGAAGCTTCCATCCTTCAGCGTGAAAGCGCGAATGCAGCCCACTTCGGATGACTGTCGTCCGGCCTCGATACGGCTCTGATCCACCACGTCGTGCCAGGCGTCGTGGCTATTGAAATCGCGTAACACCGACCAAACCCGCTCAATCGGAGCATCGATCACTGCAGAGCGGACAACTTTTTGCAGCACGGCGGTCTCGCGGTGTCAGCGACGACCAAAGTGGCGCTTCAAGGCTTCGAACCCTGCCTGGAATACGCCCTGTCCGATCAGCTCTGAGAGCTCGCGTTCGCGGCCCTCCTCGCATTCAAACTCGGCGCTCCATTCCGCGAAGCAGCGATCGCCGTCCGTGACAGGGGTGAGCTTGAGCGTGGCGATGTACTGGGTCACCCCCATCGGACTTTCCAGAATTTCGTAGGTGCAGGTGTAGTCGTAATCGGAGAGCGCGAGCAGCTTCTCTCGGATCCGGCCACCATCTCGGGTGTGAAAATTACGAACGCAGCCTACCCTGTCGGCTGGCTGCTGATTCTCGATGCGGCTGTCGGCGATCAGCGGATGCCACTGCGGCAGCCCATTGAAGTCGCGGATCCGCGCCCACACGCTGTCTGCGTTGGCATCGATCACGCTGGATACATAAAGACGGATCACCTGAGCGGCTCCCTGGGCGCGGGGTTAGCGATCGAGCTGGGGTGAGGTTGGCGCACCTGCAATCGTGGTACCTGCTGCCCCCGCGGCGAGCCGCTGAATATCGCCCGCATCAAGACCGATTTCGCGCAGCAGTTGATCGACGATCGGTGCCTGCGCCCGGTAGCGAAGCGCCGAGTTCACTACGCTGTCGGCAAAACCGCCCGAGCTGCCGTCGCCTCCCGAGCCGCCCCCGCCTCCTCCGGTCAGTCCATCGACATGAAGAATCTTGATGCCTTCGATTTTTTCCATCGGGCGTACCGACTCGCGGATGATCGCTTCGGCCTTGTCGACCAGTCGCAGGCGGAGCGCCGAGGCGCGCGCCTCGGGCGACAGCACATTCTGAGCCTCGTTCATGAGGCGGGTTGCCTCAGCTTCGATTTCTGCTCTCACACGATGCGCCATAGCCCGGATCCGGTCGGCGTCGGCATCCGCCTCGGCTTGTGCACGGATCGCCGCACCCCGATCGGCGCTGGCTTCTTTTTCAGCGGCTGCAGCCGACGTCACGCGCAGCGCCTCGCGCTCTGACTCCTGGCGTGCAGCGATGATCTCGATGGTGCGCTTGCGCTCCGCCATTTCGACTTCGCGGGCGGTGAACACACGCTCCTCAGCCGCGACAGCCCCGGCGCGGGCGACTTCGGCCTCGGTCTGCGCTTCGCTCTGCGCCTTGCTCTCGCGCGCGATGGCGATGGCACGCTGCTGCTCGGCTAATTCAAGCGCCTTGCGACGGTCGATTTCAGCGGCCTGAATCTCGCGCTCCTTTCGGATGCGTTCGGACTCGAGACTCTGCTCGCTACGGATGCGGGCCGCCTCAATCGCCTGACGGGCTGCGATCTGCGCTGACTCGGCGTCCTGCTCGCGTTGCGCGCGCTCGGTGGTGACCTCGGCCCGCTGCCGGGCGCGCGCCATCTCGACTTCTCTCTGCTGTGTGAGCCGCGCACTTTCGCCCTCAAGATCAATACCCAGTGAGAGCTTTTCGGCCTCGAGATTTTTGTTACGAATGGCAATCAGCGTGTCCTGCTCGATGTCATTGCGCTGTTTTTTGCGTCGCTCGATCTGCTCGGTCAGGCGCGTGAGACCTTCAGCATCAAATGCGTTGCTCGGGTTAAAGAATTCCATCCCTGTCTGGTCCAGCTGTGTGAGCGAGGCCGATTCCAGCTCGAGACCATTCTTGGTCAGATCTCCAGCCACTGCTTCCCGCACCCGCCTCACATATGTGCCGCGCTTCTCATGAAGCTCTTCCATCGTCATCTCGGCAGCGGCGGTACGCAGCGCATCCACAAATTTCCCTTCGACCAGTTCTTTGAGTTGCTCCGGTTCCATCGTTCGCAGGCCAAGCGTCTGAGCGGCCGCTGCAACTGCCTCGGGCGCTGCTGCCACACGGACATAAAACTCGGCGATCACATCGACTCGCATCCGGTCTTTAGTGATGAGCGCCTTGTCGCGGCCGCGGCTCACCTCAAGTCGCAGGGTATTCATATTCACCGGAATGACGTCGTGAACGATAGGCAGGACGAAGGCGCCACCATCGAGCACCACCCTCTGACCTCCCAGGCCAGTGCGAACGAAGGCCCGTTCCTTGGAACTTCGCAGGTATAGCCAGTGCAGCAGCCAGACTGCGATCGCGACGATGATCGCGACAACGATCAGACCCAGAAGAAAGCTGCCAAATTCAGCGCCGGTCATGATGGTGTCTCCTCAAACGCTATTTTTGCGGGCGGGCTGCGCCCGTCTGCTTCTAGACGCGCGCCCGCCTGGCGCTGCGCCGGATGTCGCCCTGCGTACGGCGGTGAATTCGCGGGTGGTTCGGGTAAGCGCTTCCTCGGTGGGTAGTCGTTCCATGGAACTCGCGCCATAGAAGCCATCGCATCCCGGGCAGTGGTCCAGGATGAAGCGTGCGTCAGAAGGGGTTGCAATCGGGCCGCCGTGGCAGAGCACCAATACGTCCTTTCGGATCGTGCGGGACGCGGCACTCCATCGGTTGATAGGCTCGATGCAGTCCTCCAGACTGAGCGCCGTGTGGGCGCCAATTGCCCCCCCGGTGGTGAGACCCATATGGCAGACCACGATATCGGCGCCGGCGCGAGTCATCGCGCGCGCTTCGTCATCACTGAACACATAGGGTGTGGTGAGCAGGTCGAGCTTTGCCGCCGCCGCAATCATGTTGACCTCGAGTCCGTAGCCCATACCGGTTTCCTCGAGATTGGCTCTGAAGTTGCCATCAATCAGGCCCACTGTCGGGAAATTCTGTACGCCAGAGAAACCAAGGTCGATCAGTCGACGCAGGAACGAGTCGGTCATCATGAAGGGGTCGGTGCCGTTCACACCGGCAAGTACTGGCGTATGGCGAACCACCGGGAGCACTTCGCGCGCCATATCGCACACGATTTCGTTGGCATTGCCATAGGCCAGCAGGCCCGCGAGCGAGCCTCGCCCGGCCATCCGGTAGCGTCCGGAGTTATAGATCACGATCAGATCGATCCCGCCCGCTTCCTCACACTTGGCGGACAGGCCTGTTCCTGCGCCGCCGCCTATGATCGGTTCGCCGCGGGCGAGTTTCTTGCGTAAGTTTTTGAGAATCGTACGTCGGTCAATTCGGGGCATCGGCAGTCTCTTCGTGGTCGGTTCTCAGGCGCGGCGGGCGAGCGCCGGGCGTGATGCGTCATACCAGGCGTCGACCAGCGCCTGCGCGAACGCTTCATCATTGATGTGGTGGGGCAGGCGTAGCAATTGCCGGTCGGGTCCCGCTCGAAAGCCACGCTCGATCGTTTCGAATAGCACCCGGTCGGCGTCTGGGTCATGAAAGGGCTGGCCCGGCTTATCGATGGACGACACCCCGCCCTCGGGGATGAGGAAGCGCACCGGCCCGCGCATCGCATTGATTTTTCCAACCAGAAATTCGCCGATCGCACGGCATTCGTCGGTGGTGGTCCGCATGAGTGTGACCGACGGATTGTGGCGGTAGAGCCTACGGCCCCTGAAGCGCTCTGGCACGCTCTCCCAGGGGCCGAAGTTGGCCATGTCCAGGGCGCCGCACGACCCCACCCAGGGAAGCGTTCGGCGCGCGAAGACATCGAGCCTATGCGGCCCCGCGGATAGAATGCCGCCCGCGATTTCATCGGCGATCTCGGTGGTGGAAACATCAAGGACGCCGGCAAGCAAATCAGAGTCGGCGAGCTTTTCCATCGATTGCCCGCCCGTGCCCGTGGCATGAAACACCAGACAGTCATACTTGTCGCCGAGGAGCCGGGTGACCGCCTGCACACATGGCGTGGTGACGCCGAACATGGTGAGGCCGATGGCCGGGCGCTCGGCCTGCGAGGTGAGGGGCGGATGCGTGATCATGCCGGCGAGCGCATGCGCGGCATTGGCGAGCACACGTTCGCTGATCTGGTTGATGCCCTGCACATCGGTGACCGAATACATCATGCAGATGTCGCTCGGTCCGACGTAGGCGCGCGTGTCGCCGCTGGCCATGGTGGACACCATGACCTTGGGTACGCCTACAGGCAGCGCACGCATGCCAGCGGTTGCAAGCGTGGTACCTCCTGAGCCCCCAGCGGAAATAATGCCACCCAGGTCACGTCGAGTGAGCACGAAGCGTTCGAAGGCAATCGCCATCGCAGCGACCGCGCCACCCCGGTCGCCACTGAATACTGCGCTTTCGCCCTGTGGGTGATGGCGCGCGACCTCGCGCGGGTGAACGCTGGCGGTGGAAGTCTTGCCGCTCGTTGACAGATCGACGGTCACGACACGTAAGCCGAGCTTCTCCAGGCACTGCCTGATGAAGAACAGCTCGCGCGCTTTGGTGTCGAAGGTGCCTGCGATATACGCGGCGCGGCTGCTGGTGACGGACACTGGAAAGTCAAACACCGCACCTGGGCGATCGGACGGCGCTCCCGCGACGGGCGCAGCCCTTACCGGGGCAGTCGGGGGTTCTGAGATCGGTTCGGTTCCAGAGGGCGGCGTTACCCCCCCTGCCGCGCCGGTTCCCCAGCGATTGACTCCCGGACCTGCACGCGGTGCGATGGCATCGAGCGCAGGAAGCGCTTCGCCGTAGGCACGGCGCACGGTGAGAACCTGAACCGGAGCGACGGATTCGGGTGCAGAGGTCGGCTGCGGATCGGCCACCGACTCGTCATCGACACTGGATCGCACCCCCAGCAGCCGCTCCTGCAATTCGCGATCGGCGGCGAGTTGGGGTGCAGGCATGATCTGCGCGAGCCGCCCGTTGACCATCACGCCGATCTGGTCAGCCACCTCAATCGCGACGCCCAGATTCTGTTCGATCAGCAGCACTGAGATCGAACCCTCGCGGGCCAGGTCCCTGAGACTCTGCGCCACCTGCTCAACAATGACGGGTGCGAGCCCTTCGGTGGGCTCGTCCATGACGAGTAATCGTGGCTCGAGCAGAAGCGCGCGTCCGATCGCCAACATCTGCTGCTCGCCGCCGGAGAGTTGCGAGCCGCCGTTACCCTTTCGCTCAGCGAGCCTTGGGAACATGGCGTAGATCCGTTCAACCTCCCGGCGGTGACGGGCCACCAGGCGCAAGGTTTCATCGACCGTGAGGGAAGGCCAAACGCGCCGCCCTTGCGGTACGTAGGCGATTCCGGCGCGAGTGATGCGATGGGGGGGCAGCCCCAGGATAGGCTGACCTGCGAGCCGAACGCTGCCTCTCGCCGGTACCAAACCGGTGATGGCATTGCAGAGCGTGGTCTTGCCCATGCCGTTACGACCGACAATGCCGAAGACGCCACGGTCGATGGTGAGGCTAACGCCCTGTAAGGCGTGGGCGCGTCCATAGTGAACATCAAGACCTTCCACCACGAGAATCGGCGTTGCACCGGCCGCGCCTCGGCTAGTGGCAGAACGGTCAGGGCGGCTCTGGGCCATCAGTGACGGCCTCCCATGTAGATCGCCTGAACCTGTGCATCATTTTCGATTTCAGACGGGGTTCCGGTGCGCAGCACCCGACCGTTATGCATGACGGTGACCCGCTCGGACACCCGGAGTGCGATATCGAGGTCGTGTTCGATGATGACGAAGCTCATGTGCGAGGGCAGCGACTGGAGCAGGAGCACGAGTTCACGCCGCTCCGCCGGCGAAAGGCCGGCTGCAGGTTCGTCAAATAAAATGAGCCGCGGCGCGCCAGCCAGCGCCATGCCTATTTCGAGCTGGCGTTGCTGACCATGTGCAAGGCTTGCCACCGGTTGGTCGGCGATATGCGTGAGCCGGACGCGATCGAGCAGGTCATCGGTGGCGCGCCGGCTGGAGTGCGAGGCCGACGGACGCCATATGCTGAAGCGGCCGCTAGCTACGCCACGGACTGCCAGAAAAAGATTATCGCGAACCGAGAGGTCGCGAAACAGGAGCGAAGACTGATAGGTGCGCCGCAGGCCCTTTCGAATACGTTCATGGGGGCTCAGCAGTGTGATGTCTTCGCCGAAGAATTCGATCCGTCCGGATGTGGGCGGAAAATCGCCGGTGATGGTGTTAAACAGCGTGGTTTTACCGGCGCCATTCGATCCTAGTACCGCATATTTCTCGCCTGCAGCAACTTCGAGCGATACATCATCGACCGCACGCAGCGCGCCGAAGGCCCGGCTCACACCCTGGAGCACCAGGGCGTGAGACGAAGCAATCGGCGCCTTACCCGACTGTGAGCGCGCGCTGGTCGTGCCGCCCGAGGGGCGGCCACCGGGCGAGGCACGTAGACGGGCTGCGGAGGTCATGTGCGAAAAAAGCTGCTGCAGGCGGCTGGGGTTTACGGGCAGTTCGGCACGTCGCGCGAACCGATCTGGAACTCTTCCTTCTTCAGTCCCAGCAGCTGATCGACATTGTCGACCTTACGCAGCACGCGCGTGGTGAGTGCGCCCTGGGCATCTTTCACCACCTCGGTTACGAAAGTGGTGCCGATGGCCTGACGATTCGAATCAAGCTTCACCGTCCCGGTGGGCATCTTGAGCTCGAGCTTCGAGAGTGCATCGCGGTATTTCGCCTGACCACCCGACAGATCGCCCTTGACCACATCGAGCGCATCGAGTGCCGCCTTCATGTTGGTGTAATACACCAGCGCGAAGAGGCTCGGGCTCGGATAGCCGCCGGCCGACACCGGGAAGTTCTTCTGGTAGGCCGACACGAAGGCTTTCCAGTCGGCTCCATCGAAGCCATCGGCGTAGGGGCCGGCCGAGATCGTTCCCACCAGCGAGTCACGACGCTTGCCGCGATAGTTGAGAACGTCCTGGCTCACGGTGATGGAGCCACCCATCATCGGTTTATCGCCGCCCGCCGCCTCATACTGGTTCAGGAAGTTTACGGCGTCCGCTCCACCGAGCACCACGAGCAGCGCGTCAACGTCTTTCGGGATACGCGCAATCACCGACGAATAGTCCTTACCACCCAACGGGACCCAGGCCTTCACTGGTACCCGGCCGCCGAGCTTACAGAACTCGGTCATGAAGCCCTGCACCTGCGAGTACGGGAACGCATAGTCTTCGGCGATGACCATCACCCGCTTGTAGCCCTTGTCGACCGCGGCCTTGCCGAGACCCACCATCCACTGCGCGCCTTCTGTGTTGAAGCGGAAGAAGTTCGGGCTGGGATTGACCAGGGTGGTTGCCTGCGCGCCGGAGCCACCGTTAATGAAGGTCATGTTGGGCTGGGTTTTGGAGTAATCCTTGACCGCAATGCCTTCGCCGCCTGATAACGGACCTACCACGATGTCTACCTTATCCTGCTCGGCGAGCTTTCGGACCGCGTTGACCGCGACATCCGGGTTGGCATTGGACGAGGCCTTGATCATTTCGATCTTGCGTCCTGCGACCACCCCGCCCCGCTCCTTGATGGCGAGTTCCGCGCCGCGCATACCGTCGGCACCGCCTGCGGCAAATGGGCCTTCCAGCGTGGCGAGCACGCCGATCTTGACCGGAGCGCCCTGCGCCCAGGCGACGCTCGTGAGGGCAGCCGCGACCGCGGCTCCCGTCATTGAGCGAATCCAGATCCGTTTGGTCTCCTTCATCTTCTTCTCCTTGCTGAAATGCGCTCAGTGGCGCTGGGTTGGTCCATCGGAATGGGACGACTGGGGCTGCTGCTGGGCATCAAACCGGCGGCGAAATTTTGACCACAGCCCGAGCAGGCCGTCGGGTGAGAACAGCACGATGGCGAGGAATACTGCGCCGATCACGAGGTTGAAACGTTCGCGGTCGATCAGGTCGATTGCAAAGGTCTGAAGCAGGACGAACACGATCGCGCCGAGGAAGGCGCCAATCGGGTGCCGCATGCCGCCGAGAACCGCGATAACCAGAATGTTGATCTGCCAGCCCGTGTTGACCGAGCCAGGTGTGATGAGTCCGTTGTACCAGACGAGGAGTACGCCGCCGATGGCTGCGAGCAATCCGCCAAAAGCGTAGGCGGCAACCCGGTGTGCCACCACATTGAAGCCGAGGGCGGCCATTCGTCGCGGGTTATCGCGAACACCCTGGAGCGCAATGCCAAACGGTGTACGAATCAGCCATTTCACCGCCAGGTAACCCGCCAGAGCCCAAAAGAGACAGAGGTAGAAGAATGGGATGGGCTCACGCCAGTTGAGACCGAACACGTCGGGCGGGTAGACCTTCTGAAAGCCCTGGAAGCCATTGAATAGTGTGTAGTTCTGCAACGCCAGGTAATAGAACGCGACGCCAAAGGCGAGCGTGATCATGATGGTGTAGATACCCTCGGTGCGGACCGACAGCCAGCCCACAAGCGTGGCGAAGGCGGTGGCAATGAGGAGGGAAAACACAACAGCCACCCACCAGGGCCATCCCAGGCTGATTGGTGTGCTGCTTTCACCGAAGATCGCCACGGCATAGCCCGCCACCCCCGCGACTGACATCTGGGCAAGCGAGACGATGCCGCCATAGCCACCCAGGAAAGTGAGCGACAGTGCGATCAGGCCCAACACCAGCGATTGTGCTGCGACCTGGAAGGTGAAGAACGGCGTGGCGATGAGCGGGTAGACAAGCGCCAGCAGGAAGATCAGCACATGCCGCGCCGAGAGGTGACGCCAGAGAAACTTGAGCCAGCGCGGTGCATCGCTTGATGCATACGGGTCAACCGTGGTGGGCCCGCTTTGACCCAGCGGGGCTGACGCCGCGCGCGATAAAGAACCAGACGGATTGAGTCCGCCCTGCATGGCCCGCCGCCAGCGGCTTGCGCTCACGCGGGTCTCCCCAGGATGCCACGCGGCCGAAATGCAAGCACAAGAATCAGGATCACGAAGGTGAACACTACGCTGTAGGTCGGCGCATACGCGAGCCCGAAGGTTTCAGCGAGCCCCAGGATCACTGCGCCGATCGCTGCCCCCACCACGCTGCCCATCCCGCCCACGATCACGACAATCAGTGAGGCGAGCAGGAGTCGTGTGTCCTCGCCAGGCACCATAGACAGTTCCACCGCCCCGATCACGCCGCCAAAGCCTGCCAGGCCCGCTCCAAGCATGAAGGTGATTGCGAAAACCAGGTTCACGTTTACGCCCGAGGCTGCGAGCATGTTGCGGTCGTCGACGCCCGCTCGGATCATGGCGCCCACGCGGGTTCGGGTAAGCAGCCACCAGAGGAAAACACCGATCGCGATGCCAAACGCGAGCAGGCTTAGCCGATACGCCGAATAGGCTTTGATCAGCGGAATGCCCCGAATCGGTCCGTGAAGCCACTCCGGTGCGTCCATCTGGTGCACCTGTGCGGTGAACGCCCAGAGCAGCAGGTCGGCAATGACAATCGACAAGCCAATGGTGACCATGGTCTGCCGCATGTCCTCGCCCTGCATATGACGCAGGATCAGCACCTGCATCACCAGACCGACGATCGCCGCGGCCAGAAAGCCTGCTGTGACCGCCAGAATCCACCAGCCAGTGGTCTCGGCGACTATGAACCCGACATAGCCGCCGAGCAGATACAGCGATCCATGCGCGAGGTTCACGTTACGCATGAGGCCAAATACGAGGGTAAAGCCGGACGCTACGATGAAATAGAGCGAGGCAAGCGTAAGGCCGTTCAACAGCGTGACGAAATAGAGCCGCGTGTTGTCTGCAATCGCCCAGATCGAGAAGATCGCGATCGGTCCGCCGATCAAGAGCCACAACCACTGACGAGTGCTCCACCTCATGCGGCGCTCACCCAGCTACGGGCCTGGTCAACCGGCGGCGACTTGGCGAATACACCGTCTTTCATGACGGCCAGAATCCGCTTCGGGTCGCGCAGGATCGACAGATTGGCGAGAGGGTCGCCATCGAGCAGCATCAGGTCGGCCAGGTAGCCTTCTTTCACCAGACCCAGCTCGTTGGGCCGCAGCATGACCTGACCGCCATATAGCGTGCACGAGCGGATCGCCTCCATGGGGGTAAAGCCGAGGTGCCTTACGAACAACTCCAGATCACGCGCATTCTGCAAATGAGGGTTGAACGCAAAACCGTAGTCGCCTCCAGGCAGCACGCGAATACCTCTGCGGTGCATGGCCTTGAGCGATTCACACGCTGCTGCCCACTCTTCCTCATAGCCCATCGAAACCGCTTTCTCGCGGCTGACGCCCCACGGTTCGGCCTCATTGAGCAAGGCGTAGATGATGCCAATTCCGGGCACAACGAAGACCTCATCGCGGGCTGCCTCAAGCATGTCGAGTGCTTCGGTGTCGGTGAAGCTTGCGTGATAGATCATGCGGATGCCGTGCCGCAACGCCTGCTTGACACTTGCACAGGAGCGCGCGTGCACGATGATGCGTTTGCCGCGCATCTTTACTTCCTCTGCGCAGGCAGCCACCTCGGCATCGGTCATCCAGGTGGTCTTCGCGTCGGCACCGGGTACGAAGTTGTCGCCTGACAGATTGAGCTTGACCGCGTCCACGCCATACTTGAGGAACATGCGAGTGACCCGGCGCAGATCTTCGGCGCCGTTGACCACGACGCCAAAGCTGAAGTCGGGAAAGGGCAAGTGCGGCAGCATCTCGTCGCCGAGACCACCGGGAACAGTGATTTCCTGGCTCGCCGCGAGATAGCGCGGCCCTGGAATTTGCCCCGCCTCAATCGCATTGCGGATCACTACGTCGAGCCTGGGCTTCGCACAGGCCGCACCCACGCAGGAGGTAAAGCCTGCTTTGAGATAGTTGTGAGCGACTTTGGCCGACCACAGCACATGCTCTTCCAGCGGCATGGTCTGGATGGCGGCGAGCGTCGGGGCGTCGTTCCAGGAGAAATGCGTGTGAGCCTCGGTCATGCCCGGCATCAGCGTGGCGCCTGCGCCATCGATCACCATTGCGTCGCCTGCGCTTACGCCACCCAGGCTTCGCGTGATCTGCACAATGCGCGAGCCGCTTACACGCACACTCCCCGAGTAAGTCAGCTGCCCCGACCCGTCAAGAATACGGACGTTGGTGAACAGGGTTTCGGTCGGGGCGCGGGCCATGGATATCTCCGTGCGGGTCGTCGCGCAGTGGTTGGGGGGCCGCTCAGGCGGCCCAGCGCGTGGTGCGCGCATGTCGGGCGGGCGGTGCCCGATGAAACTCGCCGTCCTTCATGACTGCGAGAATGCGCTCTCGGTCCTGAAGGATGGTGATATCGGATAGCGGATCGCCGTCAATCAGAAGCAAGTCGGCAAAGCAGCCCTCGCGGATATAGCCGATCTGCTTGCCCATTTTCATCATCGGCCCGCCCCAGGCGGTGGCTGACAGTAACGCCTCCATTGGGCTCATGCCAACAAACTTGACGAAATATTCGAGGTCTTTTGCATTAGTGCCGTGCGGTGTCCAGGCAAAGCCATAATCGCCGCCAGGCAGGATCCGGATGCCGCGTCGGCGCATGGCCTTCATGCTCTCGATGGCGGCTTCGAGCTCGCGGTGATAACCCATCTTGCGCGTGACCTCGGGCGTGAGTCCCCAGGCGCTCGCGTGGTGGCTGGTGTTGATCAGCCAGGCGAGCCCGGGGGCCACGAAGTGGTCAAATTTGTGCGCTTCGAGCAGATCGAGGGCTTCCTCGTCGGCGAAACTCGCGTGGTAGATCACTTCGATTCCGTGTCGAATGCACTGCTTGATCGACCAGGTGGATCGCGCGTGCGCGGCCACGCGTTTGCCCCAGGCTTTTGCCTCCTGCACGCACACCGCGATTTCTTCCTCGGTGAACTGACTCATCTCGGAGGGCATGCCCGTAATGGATTCGCCCGAGAGGTTGATCTTGAGCGTGTCGACGCCGTACTTGCAGAACATACGCACGCAGCGACGCATCTCCTCGGCGCCACTGACCACCGCGCCGAAGGCAAATTCGGGCTGTGGCAGGTGAGGGGCAGTGGTGTCGCCTAAACCCCCGGGCACTGTGATCTCCTGGCTCGCTGCGAGGTATCGGGGGCCAATGATGGTGCCGTCATTGATGGCGTTGCGGATCACGACATCGAGCCGAGGCTTGGCAGTGGCTGCGCCTACGCAGGACGTCCATCCCATGTCGAGATAACGCTTCGCCACCTGTGCGCACCAGAGAATGTGCTCCTCAGGGGGCATACGCTGGATTGATTCGAGGCTAGGCTGGTCATTCCAGGAGAAATGCGTGTGCGCTTCGATCATTCCCGGCATGAGGAATGCGCCCGCGCCATCGATCACCTGTGCGCCTGCAACCGGTGCTGAGCGCATGCCTCGGGCGGTCTCCACCACACGCGAAATACGGTTGCCCTGGACCAGCACCTCACCGGTGAAAGGCGCTTCGCCACCGCCATCAAATACGCGCACATTGGTGAACAGCACATTGGCCATGATCAGGCGGCTCCGGTTGCGAGAGCTGTCAGGTAGGGGCGCTCCGGGCGGCGGTTGGCGGCGGCGATGAAGTCACCGATCTCACGCAGGCACTCCGCGGGTCGCTCGAGCGGTTGCCAGTGACCGCAGCGTGGAAAAACCCGCATACGGACATCGGGCGAGCTGATGAGACGATCGGCGAGGGCCCGCACCGACTGAGGCGGGGCCACGGCGTCTTCCTCGCCTGTCAGAAGGAGTACTGGCGCCGAAATTCGATCGAGCGACGCGCTGCGTGCCTGGGCGAGCGCTTCGCACGTGCGGGCATATCCCTCTGGACAACTGCGCGCAACGGAATCGCGCACGAAAGCTGCCACGAGTGGTTGCCGGGCTCGCGTCTCGGACGATAGTGCGGCCGCGACGGTTTGATCGGCGATGGTCTGCAGGCCCGCTACGCCTTGACTGCGGGCGAGTGCAGCCCGGGCGAGAAGGGGCGGGCGGGCACCGCTGGTGGGCTCGGAGAGCGGACCAATCAATGTGAGGCTTGCAACGCGCTTCGGGTGCAGTACCGCAAAGTGCTGGGTCACAATGGTGCCAAGCGAGTGGGCGAGCCAGTGTGCCCGGGTAATGGCCAGGCGCTCGCAAATCTGTTCCAGGCACCCTACGAAGCGCTCAATGGAGATCTCACCCTCGGCGCGAGCTGAACGGGCACTGCCAGGTAATTCGACGCGAACGATGCGATAACGCGAAAGCCCGGGTGTGAGCGGTGTCCAGACGTTGGCGCTACCGCCCAGGCCGTGCACGCACACCACAGGCTCGCCTTCGCCCGTGTCTTCAACCGCTACCCGGTCGACGATATGAAGGGTCATACCGTCCTCGCCGTTCGTACAGCGAGGACAGGCGCCGGCTTTTGGACGGGCGGACATGGAATGGTCACGGCGTGACCGCGGCGGTGCATCCGGCTGGTCTCCTTTGTGTCTCGCCTGCTGCACGCCCTGGACTCAGGACGCGGCGGCGAGATCAGCAACCGGAAATGAGACTTGCGTCTCAAACCCTTGAAGTCGATCATAGACCGAGTTCCAAATAATCAGCAAGAACTTCCGGTTCATTTCGAGCGCGCTCCTCGGCCACCGAGTCCGTCAGGTCGCGTTATCCGCGTGAGGCAGTCGGATGGGTCATCCTGGTCATAATCTCAGCGAAGCACCGCTAGCGCCACTCCGGGGCGTGCGGGCGGCGACCCATCGCTTGCTGCTCTCGACCGCCATGCAGCTAATTCGGGAGGCGGGGCATGTGCCGGCAGTGGCCGAAGTAGCGCGCCGCTGCGGTGTGTCGCGGGCGACCGCGTATCGCTATTTTTCTTCGCGAAGCGCGCTCATCGTCGCTGTGATGGACGAATCGCTTGGCCCAGTCCGCCGCTTTTCCTCCAAGCACCCAGATGGCCCGCGCCGGGTTCGTGAGGTTTTTGAAAAAACGTTTCCTCGGTTCCGTGATTTCGAAGCGCAGATGCGCGCAGCCGTTCAACTATCGCTTGAGCACTGGGCGCGCGAGCGGGCGGGGGCGCTTGACGAGGAGCGCTTTCGCAGGGGCTTTCGCGTACGCATCATGGGCGATGCCATCGCCCCGATGGCATCGCAGCTGTCTGCCTCGCAGCTGCGCCGCTTACATCAAGCGCTCACTGTGGTGTATGGAATCGAGACCTGGGTGATTCTGAAAGACATCTGGGGACTGTCCGATCGCTCGGTTGAGCAGGTTGCGCTGTGGATGGTTGATGCGCTGATCAGGGCGGCGCTTGAGGATCGAGCGTTACCGCGTCGCTGATCCTAAGCAGCGCGAAGGCTCAAACGCGGCATTAGCGCGAGCCTTGCGTGCATCAATCAGCCGTGCCGGTTGGAGCTAACTCCCGACCTGGTCGACCCGGCAGCAAGGTGCTGGCATCTGCCGTTAACCAGATCGGGTTGAGGCTTACGGGCCAGCGGCATGCTCGGGAACCGATCAGGCTGCCACCAACGCCTCGGTTTCGGCGCCTAGCTTCTGAATGGCGGGCAGCACGTCGCGCGCAAAGCGCTCCATGTTGGCGCGGGTCATGTCGGCGGGCAGCGTGCCGAACTGACACATGGTCAGCAGATTGCCAAAGCGCATGTCGCGCCAGTAGGACTCTAGCGTTTCGCGAACCGTGCTTGCGCTTCCGCAGAGGAACATTCCAAGCTCCACGGCCTTCTCCAGGGTGATGTCACCCGATAGCGAACCCTTGGCCGCAGCGATACCGCGCATCGATTCGCGCGAGGTGTAGCCCGGGGGCAGCAGCATCTCGAAGGGCATCTTGAGAAAGCGGTTTCGGAAGATCTCGAAATGCGGTTTGGCCTCGCGGCGAGCGGACTCATCGGTATCACCCACATACACCGGCACCGCCCAGCCGAGCTGGTGGTCGCCGGGCTCGTAGCCCGAGTTGCGCGCGGTGTCGCGATAGAGATTCAGGTATTTCGCAACCGCCGCGGCAGGGCTGAAGGTTTGCAGGTAGGTGTAGCGCCGATCGGGGTGCGAGGCCCAGTCGATGGTTTCCTTACTGCCCTGTGAGGGAATCCAGATGGGCGGATGTGGCCGCTGGAATGGGCGGGGCCAGAGATTGACATAGCTCACGTTGTAGTGCTTGCCCTGGAAAGAGAAGGGCCCGGGATCAGTCCAGGCGCGCACGATCAGGTCGTGCGCTTCGTGGAAGCGGTCGTGAGAGAAGGTGGGGTTCACGCCGAAGGTGTGGTATTCGGCGCCGATGCCTCGCACAAAGCCGCTGATCAGGCGGCCACCCGTGATGACATCGATCATCGCGTGTTCTTCCGCGATGGTGAGGGGGTGTTCGCGCAGCGGCAATGCGCTTCCCAGGATGGCGATCTTGGCGCGTGTGGTACGCCGGGCGAGCGCGCTGGCGGTGACGATCGGCGAGGGCATGATGCCGTAGGCGGTCTGATGATGTTCATTGACCGCAACCCCATCCCAACCCAGGGTCTCGCCGTATTCCAGCTCATCGAGAAAACGATTGTAGAGCTGATGACCCTTCACCGGATCAAAGAGTGCGTTGGGCAGCTTCATCCAGACGGTGTCATAGGCGCTCGATTTTTGCAGATCGAGATCGGCATAGGGCATCAGGTGAAAGAGAATGACTTGCATGGCGTTACTTCCCTGCCAGGAATTTGAAAAGAATGTCGCAGAACGCATCGGGCCGCTCGGACTGGGGCAAGTGGCCGCACTGCGGAATGACGGTGATGCTCGCCTGAGGCATGGCCTCGCGGAAGGCCTGTGTGGCGCCCACTGGCAGGATCTGATCCTGCTCGCCCCAAATGATCTGGGTAGGGACATTAATTCGTTTCACCCACTTGTGCAGCTTGGGATCGTGCAGGCGAGGCTCCCACGCGAGCCGGGCGAAAGTGAAGCGGTTTTTAAGCAGCACTTCCTGCTGCTCGGGGGTGGGTGGCACCGACAGCATGCGCTCGGCAATGCTCTGATCGTGAAACGTGTTCCGAACCAACTGCTCGGGGCTCCAGAGAAAAACGTCGCCCGGCACCACGCCTGGCGTGCGAAGGCCGGCGGGACCGATCATTGAGAGCGTCTTGATGCGCGACGTGTCGCGCACCGCCATTTCAAGCGCGAGCCAGCCGCCGAGCGAGCTTCCGAGCACATGCGCGCCGGTGAGCTGGTGCTCGCGCATGAAGTCGAGGTAGAAATAAGCAAGATCGTGGATGTTCTCGAGCCACTCGGGCTCATCGGACTGCCCGAATCCTGGATGTTCGGGAATCCAGACATCGAACCGTTCGGCAAGCTTCAGCATGAAGGGTTGGATACCCGCAACGCCGTTTGCACCATGCAGGTAGAGGAGCGGGGTGCCTTGGCCGCCGCGCAGCAGTCGCGTTCGGCAGCCGTCAATCTGGACAAAGCTCTCGATAAAGCTCACGTAGGGGTCTCCGGGTCAGATCTTGTTCTTATGGTCGAAAGGCAACGTTGAACGTACTGAAACAGCCACGAAAAGACCGCCTCAGCGGGAAAGGTTATGCAGATCTGAGGCCCTTGTAAAGAAAATGGCTTGCCGTTCAGCAATAAAGGCGCACCTTCCGAAATCGTCATCGCGTTTTCACATGCCCCCACCTACAATCTGCGCCTCGCCATGGTCATCCCTCTCTATCTCACCTATCTGCTCCTGCCGATCGTGCTGGTCGCGATCGGTTCGTTCGGGCAGTCCTGGACCAACTCGCTCCTGCCGACGGGCTTCACACTGCGTTGGTTTCAGGAACTCCTCGCTGACGGCTCGTTTCGCCGAGCCTTCTGGACCAGCCTCTATGTGGCGCTTGGCACCTGTGCGGTCACCGCGCTGCTTGCTATGCCGCTTGCGTATTCGCTCTATCACCGCGCCTCGCGCGGCGGGGCCTTCGCGGGTCGGCTGATTGCCTCGCTACCCGTGGCGGTGCCGGCGCTCACCTTGGGCTTTGGCTATGTGTTGGTGTTCTCAAGCGATGCCACGCCGTGGCTGGGCACCCTGCCGCTTCTGATCGCGGCGCATGGGGTGCTCACGCTCCCCTATCTCACGCAAGCGCTGGTGGCCGACCTTCGCCATCTCGGCCTGGCTGACCTCGAGGCCTGTGCCGCCACGCTCGGTGCCTCGCCATGGCGGCAGTTCATCACCATTGCGCTGCCATCGATGCGGCACAGCCTGGTGGCGGGGCTGGTGATGGTGGCGGCGCTTTCAATCGGTGAGTTTCAGGTGTCCAACCTGATCGCAAGTTTCAAGCACCGCACCTATCCGGTCGTGCTGCTGCAGGCGTTCTACGGCGCAACGGGCTATGCGTGTGCCGCCACTGTGGTCCTCCTGGGGCTTGCCTTGTGCGCAGCCGGCCTTTCGGCGCGGCGAACGGGGGCGGTGTAATGAGCATTAAGCTGGAACAACTCGAACACCGTTACCCCGGCACCGGACAGGGACTGCTGGGCGTCTCAATCGAGGTGGCGCGCGGCGAACTTCTTGCCGTGATTGGCGCAAGTGGCTGCGGCAAGTCAACCATGCTGCGGCTGGTGGCGGGGCTTCTGCCGGTGCAATCGGGCCGACTGTTGATCGATGATCGCGATGTCGCCACGGTACCGCCCTGGGAACGAAGCGTCGGTATGGTGTTCCAGAGCTACGCGCTATTCCCGCATCTGTCGGTCCTGGAGAACGTGGCCTACGGGCTTCGCATGCGCGGCGTAGCCGCCGGCGAGCGCCATCGCAAGGCCCAGGCGATGATTGCATCGGTGGGGCTAGCCGGGCTGGAGGCGCGTCGTCCGTCGCAACTCTCGGGCGGTCAGCAGCAGCGGGTTGCGCTTGCCCGTGCGCTCGCTTTTCGCCCATCGGTGCTGCTGCTTGATGAGCCGTTGGCTGCGCTCGATGCGCACATTCGAGCGCAACTGTGCGATGAGATTCGCGATATTCAACGCGCAAGCGGGGCAGCCACACTTTTCGTCACGCACGATCAGCAGGAAGCGCTGATGATGGCCGACCGCGTGGCCGTGCTGCATCAGGGCAGGCTACAGCAGATTGATACGCCGCGCGGGCTCTATGCGCGCCCGGCCAATCTGATGGTGGCCCGCTTTGTCGGGCATGCCAATCTGCTTGCTGGCACTGTGCTCGAGCCGGGCCGGGTGCAGACGGTGCTGGGCGTGTTGCAGGCGGATACTGGGCCTCGCCTGGCGGGTGCGGCGATCTGCGTGCTGGTCCGTCCGGAATCCATTCACCCTGATCCTGCACCCGACGCCCCGAACCGGATCCCGGGAGCGGCCGGACGGGTGCGGTTTTTAGGCGCCACCTGCCGGTGGGATTTTCTTCCAGCGTCGGGTGCGCAGTTGGCGGTCCCGGCGCAATCGGATCTGGCGGCTGCGCCTCTGCCCACGCTTCTCTGCGAAGGCGCTACGGTGGCGTCCGCGGCGGTTTCGCTTTCTCCCGAAGCGCTGGTCATCCTCGATGACGATGCGCAGATACTTTGATCCATCACCCAACCCGTCCATTGATCCCCCAAGGAGCTCGCCATGAATGCTGATCATCCAATCAACGCCCAACGTCGTGTGCTGCTGGGCGCCATGGCCGCGCTGTCGGCTACCGGCGTGCAGGCATTTGAAGGCCCCGAGCTGTACCCAGGCGAAAAAGCGCTCTATGCCGAGGCCGCGAAAGAAGGGCTAGTCGTGTCTTTCGATACCGGTCCCGAATGGGCCAACTGGAAGGTGCTGTTTCGCGAATTCAAGAAGCGCTACCCCGAAGTGGAGATGACCTATAACGATCTGGGCTCGGCTGCAACCGTGGTGGCGCTGGAGAAGGCGCGCCGGCGTCCGCAGGCCGATACGGCGTACTACTTCGCTGCATCAGCTGTGGATGCGGCCAGGAAAGATGTGGTGGCACCCTTCAAGCCGATCAACTTCGACAAGCTCCCCGACGTGTTTCGCGAGCCCGAGGGCCGCTGGTTCACCATCCACACGTTGAATATCGCTTTCCTGGTGAACACCAAGCTGGTGAAAAATATTCCGCAGGGCTGGGCCGACCTGCTGAAGCCCGAATACAAGAACAGCGTGACCTATCTCGATCCGCGTTCAACCGGTGTCGGTCAGGTGGGCGTGATCGCGGCGGCCTATGGCAATGGTGGCAGCATCGACAACACCAAGCCGGGCACTGATTTTTTCGGCAAGCTCCACGCCGCCGGCAACGTGCAGCGGGTCGAGGGCACCACGCCCTATGCCAAATTCCTGAAAGGCGAAATCCCGGTCTGGATCAGCTACGAAAACGACGGTCTCAAGGCCAAGTTCGTTGACGGCATGGGCGACGCCTGTGCGGTGATCATTCCGAAAGAGGCGAGCGCATCCGCCCCCTATGCGATCAGCCTGGTGAAGGGTGCGCCCAACCCCAACTCGGCTCGGCTGTGGCTCAACTTCACCATGAGCGAGATGGGGCAGACGCTGTTTGCCCAGGGCTTTGTCCGTCCGTCGGTGCCGGGCGTTCAGTTGCCTGCGGATGTTCGAAGCAAGATGCCTGATGCGCCGCAGTTGCGACCGCTTGATGTCATCAAGGCCTCAGCGCGCAAGGCGGAGATCGA
Source organism: uncultured bacterium (assembly GCA_903866395.1). Classification (GTDB taxonomy): domain Bacteria; phylum Pseudomonadota; class Gammaproteobacteria; order Burkholderiales; family Burkholderiaceae_E; genus SYIM01. The sequence goes on along the minus strand of CAIPNM010000014.1, from coordinate 705 downwards.
CCGCGACTGGGCCGCGGCCGCGCTCGCGAAATAGTCGCGCGCAGGCAAATCAGCAGATCGGCGGCGGGCAGCCATCATGGCGTCGGCATTCGGAAGGGGCGCGGTCAGAAGACTGGGCGCGCTACCTGCCTATGCATGGCTGCTGCTGTTTCTGCTGCTGCCGCTGGGATCGCTGCTGGTTGAAGTAGCGATCGAATCCGAGGCGCTATCGGTAAGCCTGCGTGAAGATGCCTTGCTCGGGTCAGCAGCGTGGAACACCCTCCTTCTCGGAGCGGGTACAGCCACGCTGTCGCTCCTCGCGGGTGCGCCGCTCGCGCGCGCGGTGGCGCGCTTGTCCGAGAGAAAGCGGCAGCTCATGCTGGTGCTGCTGGGTGTGCCGCTCACCTTCTCGGGTCTGGTGATCGCCTACGGGTTCATTCTCGCCTTCGGCCGTGCCGGGTTTATCACGCAGCTGCTCGCCATGCTGGGCGCTGATCCGGCGGTGGCGGGCCAATGGATTTACTCAACCGGCGGGCTTGCTTTTGCCTATGGCTATTACCTGATTCCGCGGGTGGGGCTCATCATGGTGCCCCTGTTCGCGAATCTCGATCGCCGACCCTATGACGCGGCGCTCACGCTGGGAGCGCCGCCCTGGCGCGCATGGCTGGATACCGATTTTCGGGAACTCGCGCCTTCCTTTGCGGCGATCTGGTGCCTGATCGCCGC
>CAIPNM010000013.1 GCA_903866395.1 uncultured bacterium | reverse complement strand
TTCGGCTATCCCTACGGGCTCATGCATCGGGCGGATCTGCACCGGATATTGCTTGACGCGTGTCGTGCGCTGCCGCAGTCGATCGAGCTTCTGACTGGCAGCCGTATTGCAGCCTTCCACGATGACGGCGCGCAGGTTCGGGTGCAGACGACAGCCGATGCCAGCCACGAGGGCGCAGCGCTGATTGGCGCCGACGGTCTCTGGTCGATGATCAGGCAGACCCTGGTGGGGGACGGCGAGCCTCGGCTTGCGGGGCATGTCTGTTATCGGGCCATTGTGCCTACCGAGACGATTCCGTCGGCCCTCAAAGCCAATTCGATGGCGTTATGGGTAGGTCCGAAGCTCCACATGGTGCTGTGGCCCATGCGGAAGGACCACTATTACAACGTGACCGTGGTCTTTCACAGTGACCGACTCGACACCGGTTGGGATGCGTCTGGCAACCCCGAGCCCATGCTGGAGCATTTCGCCTGCACCTGGCAGCCAGTGCGCGACATGCTGGCCTCAATCTCCGATTGGCGCACCTATGTGATGCGTGACCGCGAACCGATTCGTAACTGGAGCCGGGGTCGCGTGACGCTTCTGGGCGATGCCGCGCATCCCATGCTGCAGTATCTGGCCCAGGGGGCGTGCATGGCAATGGAAGACGCGGTGTGTCTGGCTGACTGCCTGGCGCTAAACGGCGGCGATTATGAACAGGCGTTCGTGAGCTATCAGGAGCAGCGCTATCTTCGAACGACCCGGGTGCAGCTGACGGCTCGGCTCTATGGTCATGTCTATCATGCGGAAGGTGCCTCAGCTGATCTGCGTAATGCCTTCCTTCAGTCCCGAACCGCGGAGCAGACGTTTGACTCCATGGCCTGGATTTATCAGGCGCAATAAATATGCGCTACTGCTTCAATCAAGGAGACTTTTCATCATGATTCAGCTGTCAGATATTCAGTCGCTCTGCGTGCGCGCCGCATGTATTGCGAGCCTCACCCTCGCGGCCTCGTCGTCGGTGCTTGCGCAGGACTACCCCACAAAGCCCATTCGTCTGGTGGTGCCAGCCTTTGTGGGCACTCCAATCGACATCATCTCGCGGCAGGTTGCCACCCGACTTGGCCAGGAACTCGGTCAGCCCGTGGTGGTGGACAACAAGCCAGGCGGCACGGGCATCGTGGGCGCCTCGGATGTGCTGCGTCAGCCGGCCGATGGCTACACGATCATGACGCTCTACATGCCGATGACGGTGTCGCAGTCAGTCAATCGGCAGGTCACCTATGACCTGCGGCGTGATTTCGTTCCCGTGGTGCAGACCGTGTTCTCCTACAACGTGCTGGTCGTGCCGCCCTCGGTACCTGTCAACACGCCGGCGGAATTGGTGGCGCTCCTCAAGTCCAAGCCCGGTCAGCTCAATTTCGCCTCAGGTGGCGTCACTTCCCCCGCGCACCTGGCGGGCGAACTGCTCACGCTTCAAACGGGTACCCGCGCGCTGCATGTGCCCTACAACAACTTCCCGCAGGCGATTGGCGATCTGCTCGCCGGGCGTGTGGAGTTCATGTTTGCGGCTACGCCACCGGTGGTGGGGCATATCGCGGCGGGCCGTTTGCGGCCGCTGGCGGTGACGGGCGATCGACGCCTGCCGGTGCTGAAAGACGTGCCCACGATGGTCGAGTCAGGTTTTCCAGACTTTGTGGTGCGAGATTGGCAGGGATTCCTGGCACGTGCGGGCACACCGGTGGCCGTGGTTGAGCGGCTGAACGCGGCGGTCCGACGCGTGGTGGCCAATCCTGAAACCATCGAGGCGATGGGTAAGTTCGGTGCCACGCCCGCCGCGGGTTCGGCAGCCGACTTCGGCAAGCTCGTCGCCTCCGAGGTGGAGTCATGGGGCAAGGTGGTCAAGGCCGCGAACATCTCGATGGAATGAGGGCAGGATCGGCGACATGAGCAAACCTCGCAACGTGCTGTTCATCATGGCGGACCAGCTCCGCTGGGACTACCTCTCCTGCTACGGGCAATCGCCGGTGCACACCCCCAACATCGACCGCATCGCCGCGCGCGGCGTGCGGTTCGACCGGGCCTACTGCAGTTCGCCGGTTTGCGGGCCTTCGCGCATGTCGTTCTACACGGGCCGCACGGCCTTCAGCCATGGTGCCAGCTGGAATTTTGTGCCGCTGCCGGTTGATGAGCGTACGCTGGGCGACTATCTGAAGCCCACGGGTGCCCGGGTGGCGCTGGTTGGCAAGACCCACATGGTGCCGGACATTGAGGGACTGAACCGTCTGGGCGTGGATCCCCGTACCGATCTGGGCGTGCACCTTGCGCAGTGCGGCTTCGAACCCTACGAACGCGATGACGGCGTCCATCCGGCCTTCAAAGCGAACCCCGACCTTCGCTATAACCGTTATCTGCGCGACCTTGGCTACGCGGGCGACAATCCCTGGCATGACCATGCCAACTCGGCACTTGGCGAAGACGGCAGCATCCTGTCTGGCTGGTCGCTCCGTCACGCGAATCGTCCGGCCCGAGTCGCCGAGCCGCACTCCGAAACGGCCTACATGACCGACCGCGCGCTGCAGTTCATTCGCGAGACGGGCGATCGGCCCTGGGTGCTGCATCTGTCCTACATCAAGCCCCATTGGCCTCTAATGGCGCCGGCGCCCTACCACGCGCTCTATGGCCGCGACGATGTGCCGCTGCCGGTAAGAAGCGCCGCTGAACGCGAGCGTGCGCATCCCGTGCTTCACGCCTTCATGGAGATGGAATGCTCGCGCACCTATTCTGATGATGAGAAGCGCGCGGTGGCGGTGCCTACCTACATGGGCCTGATCAAGCAACTCGACGATCACATTGGCCGGCTGCTGCGCGAGCTTGAGGCGAATGGCCGGCTCGAGGACACTGCCATCATCTTCACCAGTGATCATGGTGACTATCTCGGCGACCATTGGCTGGGCGAGAAGGAGCTCTTTCACGACGCGAGTGCGCGTATTCCGCTCATCATCAGTGACCCAGATCCGTCGGCCGATATCTGTCGCGGCACGGTTGACCCGAGGTTGGTCGAGGCGATCGATGTCGTGCCCACGATTCTCGACTGGATGGGGGTCGCAGATCCCGGTCAGCGGCTGGAAGGGCGCTCGCTGATGGCGGGGCTGCGCGGCGAGGCTGGTACCTGGCGCGAATGTGCGTTCAGCGAAATCGATTACGCGTTTTATCGGTCTCGGCTCACGCTGGGTGTGGCGCCTAGCGCCGCTCGCGCCTGGATGGTTCGCAGCGATCGCTGGAAATATGTTCACTACAAGGGGTTTGCGCCCCAGCTCTTCGATCTGCATGACGATCCTGACGAACTGGTTGATCTGGGCGATGCGCCGGGCCTGGCCGCGGTTCGGGCCGAGATGCAGGCGATGCTGCTCGATCGGCTGACCGACCGGCGAAGCCGCGTGTCCATGTCGGATGCGGTGGTTGCTGAGCGCACTGATGGCAGCACGCGCGCAGGGGTGATCATCGGGAAGTGGTGAGCCCGATGTAGTGGCAACGGACGCGCCCAGGCTGGATTCGGACCGTTACAGTCGCGAGTACGCGGGTCGCTTCGCGGCGTTTGCGCGTAAAGTCTGGGGTTTCGGTGACGCTCCAGACCTTTCATGATGACCGCCTCCGCCCAGACCCAGGGCGCCGCACGCAACCCTAATCCCGATGTCGTGATCGTTGGGGCCGGATTCGCCGGCCTCTACCTGCTGCACCAACTGCGTGAGCTTGGTTTCTCGTGTCGGGTTTATGAGGCCGGTGCGGATGTCGGTGGCACCTGGTACTGGAACCGCTATCCGGGCGCGCGCTGCGACATTGAAAGCGCCGAATACTCGTATTCGTTCTCGCCGGAGCTTGAACAGCAATGGGACTGGACTGAACGCTATGCAGCCCAGCCCGAGATTCTGAGTTATCTGCGTCATGTGGCCGAGCGGTTCGACCTGCGCCGTGACATCCGGTTTGATACCCGGGTTACCACGGCTACCTTTGAAACGGTCACAGGGCATTGGCGTGTGGAAACTGATGGTAATGAATCGGTACACGCCCGATGGGTGGTGATGGCGACCGGTTGTCTGTCGGTGACTCGCCTGCCGGACATCCCTGGCCGCGATCGCTTTACCGGCGCAGCCTATCACTCTGGCAACTGGCCGCATGAGCCCGTGGATTTTTCTGGGCGACGGGTGGCGGTGATCGGCACGGGCTCCACCGCGATCCAGTTGATCCCGGAGGTGGCGCGGCAGGCTGCCGAGGTCCTGGTCTTCCAACGAACGGCCAATTTTTGTCTTCCCGCCAGAAACCGCCCCCTCTTCGACGATGAACGGCGGGCGACCAAGGCCCGCTATCGGGAGATCCGCGAAGCGGCGCGGCGAACGCCCGCGGGAGTCGCCTATTTCCCGGTCGCGCGGCACGGGGTGGCTGACCTGCCCGCCGATGAGCGAGAACGGCTTCTCGAAGCCGCCTGGCAGCGCGGCGGCACAGGATTGGGGCGCACCTTTACCGACACGCTGACGCGGCGTGAGTCGAATCAGGTCGTCGCTGATTTCGTTCGGCGCAAGATCCGCGAGCGGGTCGGCGATCCGGCCCTCGCAGCGAAAGTCGTCCCTCTAGACCATCCCATCGGAACCAAGCGCGTCTGCCTGGATTCGGGGTATTTTGAGACGCTTACGCAAGGCCACGTCGCGCTTGTTGATGCGCGCGACGAGCCTGTTGTCGCCATCACCCAGACAGGCGTTCAGACCCGCGGGCAACACTACCCGGTTGATGCGCTGGTGTTTGCTACTGGTTTTGACGCGATGACAGGGGCGTTGCTCGCGATCGATATCCGCACCGACGAAGGAGTCAGCCTCCGCGATCGCTGGTCAGCGGGACCTGTGTCATACCTAGGCCTCGCCGTCGCAGGATTTCCCAATCTGTTCACCGTGACCGGTCCGGGCAGCCCGTCGGTGTTGAGCAACATGGTGGTCTCGATTGAGCAGCATGTGGAGTGGATCGCTCACTGTCTGGCGTGGATGCGGGCGCGTGGGTTCGACCGGATCGAGGCGAGCGAGCCCGCTCAGACCGAATGGGTTTCGCACGTGAACGCTGCTGCGGACCTCACGCTTCTGCCCGAGGCTCGATCGTGGTACACCGGCGCGAACGTTCCAGGCAAGCCGCGCGTATTCATGCCCTACGTGGGGGGGGTGGCTGCCTATCGCGAGAAGTGTGATGCGATCGCCAAGGAAGGCTATTCAGGATTTTTGTTTCGGTGAACCGGAGGGCGTGAAAATGCCTGTAGAACGATGAGCCCCTACAACATCGTCACCATCGACGGCGACGGCATCGGCCCCGAGGTGTGTCGCGCAGCGGTTCGTGTGCTCACTGAGGCCTGTGGCGCTGATCGCCTGCGCTTTATCGCTCACGAAGGCGGCGCCACGCACTATGTGCGCAGCGGTCAGGTGCTACCGCCCGATACCTTTGAAGCCTGTCGGAGCGCGCATGCGATTTTGCATGGCGCAGCCGGCCTGCCGGGTGTCACTTATGCTGACGGTACCGAGGTGGGCAACGATCTGCACCTGCAGCTTCGGTTCAAGCTTGATCTCTACGCTAACGTCCGACCGATCCGGCTGGTCCGCGGCGTGAAATCAACGCTCGCAGACTGGCAGCCCGGTCAGATCGACTACGTGATCATTCGTGAAAATACCGAAGGCCTCTATGCGAGCCGCGGCGCTGGCGTGAATCTGCGAAGCGAGGTGGTCACAGACACCCTGGTGATGACACGCAAAGGGATTGAGCGCGTTGCACGGTTTGCGTTTCAGCTTGCGAGAAAGCGCTCAGGTGCTCCGCGTGATCAGCGCCGCCGCGTGACGGTTTGCGACAAGGCCAACATTTTGCGGAGCTATGCTTTTTTTCGCGCGGTCTGCACTGAGGTGGCCGAGCGGTTTCCTGATGTGGACATTGACTACGCTTACGCCGATGCCATCACGGTTCACATGCTCAAGCGCCCCGATTTTTATGACGTGATCGTGGCCGAAAACATGTTCGGCGACATCCTGTCGGATCTGGGCGCAGGCACTATTGGTGGGCTGGGCATGGCACCGTCGGCAGAACTGGGTGACGAGCGGGGTCTTTTTCAGGGGGCGCACGGGTCAGCGCCGGATATCGCTGGCCTGGATGCAGCCAGTCCGCTAGCCACGATTCTCTCAGGCGCCATGATGCTGCAGTGGCTGGGCGACCAGCAGGGTGACGCAGCGCTTTCCGATGCGGCAAGCCGCATCGAGCGTGCGGTGGAATCGGTGCTGGCTGCAGGCGAGGTGGTGCCCGCTGACCAGGGCGGGCGTGCGCGTTGCTCGGAAGTGACCGAGGCCGTATGCCGTCAGCTCAGCTGACGCGTTGATCGGAGCCGGGCTGCTGCAGCGGGCTTAGAGCGCATCTCCAGGCACCCGCACAAAGCCCTCCATCAGCACCCGTGCACTGCGGCTCATGATGGCCTTTTTCACCACCCACTCGCCGCCGTCCAGCGTGGCCTCGGCCCCCACCCTGAGGGTGCCGGACGGATGGCCGAAGCGCACCGACTGACGCGAGCCGCCGCCCGCAGCCAGGTTGACCAGCGTGCCTGGAATGGCCGCCGCAGTGCCAATCGCGACCGCAGCCGTGCCCATCATCGCGTGATGAAGCTTGCCCATGGACAGTGCACGCACCAGTAGATCGACGCTTTGCGCGTCCACGGCCTTGCCGCTGGAGGCTGTGTAGGCTTTGGGGGGCGCGACGAACGCCACCTTGGGCGTGTGCTGGCGCCGCGCCGCTTCGCTCAGTTCACGGATCAGACCCATGCGAATAGCGCCGTGCGAGCGGATGTTTTCGAACATGGCAAGCATGGTGGCGTTACCGTTGATGGCGTCTTGCAGTTCGGTTCCGGTGAGGCCGATCGCATCGGCGTTGATGAAGATTGTTGGAATGCCAGCATTGATCATGGT
>CAIPNM010000012.1 GCA_903866395.1 uncultured bacterium | reverse complement strand
TGCGCCCCTGATGCTTCACCTGGCTGCCCCACTGCTCACGCCCTTGCTCGGCTACTTTCCTGGCAAGGCTCTCCGCATGGTGGGTGACCTGCCTGGCCCTGCCATGCGACAGTGGACTCGATGGTGCCGGCATCCCGAATTTGCATGGGGCGCAGAGCCCGATTTGGTGCGGCCAAGCCTGCAATCGGCTCGCTTTCGGATCGAGGCTTTCAGCTTCATAGATGACGATGCAATGACAGAGAGCTGCACGCGCAAGCTCTTGGCAGCAATGCCAAATGCGCGGTCGAATCTACAGGTGATTGAGCCGCAGACCCTGGGCTTGCTGGCGGTTGGGCATATTGGCGCCTTCAGACCTCAGGCATCGCGCACGCTTTGGCCACTGCTCGAACAAGCGATGGGCGACACCATAACGAGTGGCGGCTCTGAGGATGGACCGTGGTCATTCGCCTTGAAGAGGAGTTCCACATGAACACAGGAATTTACGCTGGTTTGTGCGGCGTTTTACTGGTGCTTCTGTACCTGCGCATCAGCCAGCGACGGCTGGCGACGAAGATCGGACTGGGTTCTGGCGGCGACGCTGATCTGGAGCGTCGAATCCGCGCCTACGGCAACTTCATTGAGTCGGTACCGATAGCTTTGATTCTGCTTTTTCTGTACGAGCACGCTGGCGCTGACCCCATCTACATACACACGTTCGGACTCCTCCTGGTTATATCCAGGATCGCGCACGCCCAGGGGTTATCGAAGACGGCCGGCCGCTCCATTGGCCGGTTCTATGGCGCCATAGGCACGGTGCTCGTCATTGGAGGACTTTCAATTGCGTTACTGGCTAGAGCGCTGCAACCCTAAGCCCGTATCACACGAATGATTAGTAGCCTTGCGTTCAACACGAACTTGATGTTTCTAACAATTAGAAACGCCCCGCATAGGGAAAACGGCGATACGCTGCTGACTGTTTCCGCGTATCGGGAGTTGCGATGAAACTGGCGTCTGCATTAATTGCTGCTGCGATAGCGCTACTGACTTCGGGCGCGCAGGCGCAATCGAATTTATACGGTTCGACCGGGTCATTCCAGGGGCGAACCGACAACCAAGGAAATATGTTCGGGGCGACGGGCGCATATCAGGGTCGCATCGACGCGCAGGGCAACCTCTATGGCCCGACTGGCGCGTATCAGGGCAGAGTCTCCAGATAGGGTGAAATGACGGCTGGGGTGCTGTCTCGGCAACCCAGGATCACACCCGCTCTCAACCAACGGTTAACCGATGCCCTCCACCCCCCTAGGTGTCTATTTCCAATCAGGAACGAGAAGCTCGCCAAGCTCGGCTGGCGCAAGCCGGCGGAATTTCGATTATTCGAAAATCGGTTTGCTACATGTTGATGAACTTTGGTTGAATCCAAGACGCTCGGCAGATCGGCTTTCACGGCCCTGCCCAGCTTAGGGCGCATCCAAATATCTCCCTCACCTTTACATCCCCACACTATCCGGGAGCCATGAGTGATGAACCGTCCAGTCGAATCCGCCGCCATTGGCGCACCCTTAGGCGCTTACTCGCACGCCATCGAGATTTCCGCAGGCTCAAGAGTCGTCCACGTATCCGGCCAAGTCGGGGTGAGACCTGATGGCTCTATCTCTGTCGGCATCGAGGCCCAGCTCGAGTGCTGCTGGCAAAACATTCTCGCAATCCTCGATGGCTGCGGAATGGCAGCAGCGGATATCGTTAAGGTCAACACCTACGTCACAAGTCCGGAGTACATGAAAATCCATCCCAAGATCAGGCTCAAATACCTTGGGGACGCGCGCCCCGCAGCAACGGGTGTTTGCGTAAGCGCGCTCGCCACACCCGACTTCCTGTGCGAAATCGAAGTTGTCGCGGCAAAAAGCGACTCCTGACCCTCGCGTCAAACTGGGACCGTCATGACCAAAGAGTCCTTGCTGATTCGAAACGCGCTGATCATCGATCCGGATATACACCCGGTGCGCGGGAACATCCTGGTAAGTGGAGCAGAGATCACCGAAGTCGGCCCTAATGCTGGTGAAGGGTGCCGACCCGACAGAATCATCGACGCGCGCGGGGGTATCGCTGTCCCGGGCTTTGTCTCGGCTCACTACCACTCACACGATGTATTGCTGCGCGGGAGCTTTGAGCCCCTTCCGCTTGAGGGTTGGTACATGGTCGCTGTGCCTCCCAATTACCCTAAGAGAAGCCGTGAGGAAATTAAAGCCCGGGCTATGCTCGGAGCTTTGGAATGTCTGAGGGGTGGGATCACTACGATCCAGGATATGGCGACGGTTTACCCCTTCGATGAGGACCACGTAGCCGCCATGCTGGAGGCCTACGAAGAAGTGGGTATCCGGGTTGTGCTCGCGCTCCAGGTTGCCGACGTACCAGGCCAAAAAGGGGTTCCCTTCTGGGAAGAGGTCATCCCCAAGGAACTGCACAACTCCCTGACCGCGTCGGTCAAGCCTATAGGCAGCGCGTCATCAATCATCGAACTCCTGCGCGGTCAGCTCGCCAGGTGGCAGGGAAGAAGCGAGCGCGTAACTTGGGGGCTTGGTCCAGCAACGCCAGAGAACTGCTCGACCGAGTTTCTTGAAAAAATCGCTGCACTGTCTGCTGAAACTCATTGCAGGGTATTCACCCACGTCTACGAATCCAAGTCCATGGCGCTCAACGCGCGCCGTCACTACGCAGACTTCGGCGGTTCTCTGATCCGCTACATGGAGTCGGTCGGTCTGCTCAATGATCGGCTCACCATGGCGCACTGCGTATGGTTGACCCAGGACGAGATCGAGCGAGTCGCGCGGGCGGGCACTTCCATCTCCGTCAACCCAGTGAGCAACCTCAAGACGAAGAGCGGGGTGGCGCCTATCCGCGAAATGATCGAGGCCGGTGTGCGGATAGCTCTCGGCACCGATAACTGCAGTTGTAGTGACGCACAGAACATGTTTCAGTCGATGAAGCTCTTTTGCCTGCTGACTGCGGCGAGCCACGGCGGGGATGGACCGCCGGCAGCCGCTGACGCCTTGAGAGCAGCCACACAGGGCAGCGCAGTGGCTGTTGGACTCGGCGGCAAGGTGGGTCGGATTGCTGAGGGCTTCAAGGCTGATTTTTCCATCCTCGACCCCTATGATCCCGCTCTACAACCCATGAACGACCCGGTCCGGCAAGTTGTTTATAGCGAGGGGGGGCGAGCGGTTCGACACGTTGTCGTACATGGAGAGGTAGTCGTGCACGATGGGAAGTCCACGCGAATAGACGAGGTCGCCTTTGCCGAGGAAGTCGAACGGCTGATGCCAACGCTTAGATCCGACCTCGCGGCCATACTGCAGCGCAACCGCATCTACGCCCCCTACCTGCGGAAGGCTCATGAGCTCACGCTTCGGGAAGATATCGGTCTGAATCGTTTCATCGCTACCCCACTCTGATCATCGCGACCGCCCCGGAAAATCCGTGAAACACTCCGCCTCAGAACGTTTAGTTGGCTCCCCTATCAGGCGACCTAAAGCCAGGCAGCTTGTTACCGGCCGCGGCAGATATACCGATGACCTTCGCCCACAGGGTTTACTTCACGCCGCATTCGTTCGCAGCCAGTATGCGCACGCCAAAGTGCTGGCGGTCAATACAAGCAGTGCCTCCGCGCTTGCTGGCGTGGTCAAAATATTTCTGGCCGACGACCTGCTTCGGGTGTGCAGCCCCTGGACAACAAAATTCTCCCAGGTCCCAGAGCACCGCTCGGCGCCACAGCCGCCGCTCGCCCACGGCACAGCTTTCTGGCAGGGCCAACCCATAGCCATCGTACTGGCCAGTTCCAGAGCCATCGCAGAGGATGCGGCGGCGCTGGTGGAAGTTGACTACGAACCCCTTATAGCCGTGGCAAGCGGCGCGGCCGCTCTAGCAGATCATGCACCGCTGATCCACCCGAGTCTGGGTTCCAACATCCTGTTTGAGAAAAAGCTTCGGAGCGGTGAACCGGAAACGGTATTCAGGGAGGCGCCAACCGTTGTCAGGCGATCAATGCGTTTCCCCAGGCTGACCGGCGTTCCGTTGGAATCGAGGGCCGTAATCGCCGACTTCGATCCCACTCAAAAAACCTTGACGCTGCACGCATCGACCCAAGTGCCGCATCAGATGCGCAGCGTGTTTGCTGCCCAACTCGGGCTCGATGAGAGTCGCGTGCGAGTCATTGTTCCTGACGTGGGCGGTGGCTTCGGTATCAAACTGCATACCTATGACGACGAAGTCGCAGTAGCAGCATCGTCATTACTCCTGGGTCGCCCGGTGAAGTTCATCAGCGATCGTTTCGAGGCCTTCGTAAGCGACAACCATGCGCGGGCACATTCTGCCGATGCAGCCTTAGCGTTAGACCAGGACGGCAAATTTCTGGCGTTTTCCACGGTTGATGTCATGGAAGCGGGCGCTTTCTCAACCTACCCGAGATCGAGCGTTCTGGAAGGAATGCAGGCGATCAATCAGGTTGGAGCGCCTTACGGTGCCGTTGCCTTCGATGCCCATCTGCGAATCGTCTTTCAGAATAAACCTCACACGGGGTCTTACCGAGGAGTCGGGCAGCCCATCGGCTGCGCCGTTACCGAGTTACTGATCGAGTCGGCTGCGCGCCTTGTGAACATTGACCCCGCGGAGCTGAGGCGGCGTAATTATCGAAGCGCCGCGCAGTCCGGACCCGTGACCCTTTCAGGAGTCGATCTTGGCGGCGAATTAAGTCAGGAGGCGTGTCTCGATAAGCTGCTCGCGCTGATGGACTACCCGCAGCTTCGCCGCGAGCAGGCACTGGCTCGCGAGCACGGCAAATACCTCGGTATAGGGTTCGCCAGCTTTATTGAAGCCACCGCCACTGGCCCCATGTTTTACGGCTCATCCAAAGTGCCCATCGCTGCGAGCGATGGATGCAGCCTTCGATTGGAGCCGGGAGGGACCGTTTCGTGCATCACGAGTGCACAGTTCCAGGGTCAGGGTCTGGAAGTTGCGCTCGCCCAAATTGTCGCCGATGCTATCACGATTCCGTTTGAGGCTGTGACCATCGTTCATGGTGATACCGCAGTGACCCCTATGGGTGGCGGCAGCTATGCATCGCGCGGGCTTACCATTGCGGGGGAAGCCGCAATGCTGGCTGCGGTTGCTCTCAGGCAGAATATTCTTAACGCCGCCGCTGAGCTTCTCGAAGCAGCCGCCTCCGACCTCGAACTGCATACGGGTAGGGTCGAAGTAGCCGGAACCGACCGCTCCGTCACTTTGGCTGAAGTTGCCTTCGCCATGCACTACTGTCAGCACCTGATGCCGCCAGACGCATCAACTGATCCGATGGTGACGCGGCATCACGCCTCGCGACGCTCATTTCTCGTAGCCAACGGAATTCAGGCGAGTATGGTTGAGGTCGATCCCGAAAGCGGATTCGTGCGGCTGCTCAGACACTGGGTCGTCGATGATTGCGGAAAAATCGTCAATCCCATGCTTGCCGACGAACAAATTCGAGGCGCGGTGATTCAGGGTATTGGTGCGGCGCTATTCGAGGAGTGCGCATACGATGATCAGGGTCAGATGCTGGCCGCAACCATGGCTGACTACCTCGTTCCGATGGCTGCCGATATGCCCGACGTGGAAATAGGCCACGTTGAGACTCCTGTCACCGATACGCTTCTTGGAACAAAGGGGGTCGGTGAAGCGGGGATCGTTGGCGCATCGGCCAGCGTTGCAAACGCCATCAATGACGCGCTGGCGCCGTTTAGCGCAGAAGTCTTCCACCTACCCGTGACTCCGGAAAAGATCCTGAGGGCACTCGGAAAGATCACATGATGAATCCATTGTCACGTCCATGAAGCCAGCACCGTTCTCTTATGTCCGGGTAAGCGACCTGGTCGAAGCCTTTGACCTGCTCGAAGACTATGGGGCGGATGCACGGATCCTGTCTGGTGGGCAAAGTCTGATTCCCACGCTGAACCTTCGACTGTCCGCGCCAAGCCTTCTCATTGATATCGGAGGCCTTGCGTCGTTGCGGGGAATCGAAGCGCGCGGAGAGCAAATCCGAATCGGCGCGCTCACCCGGCACGTAGACGTGGAGCGCAGCCCGCTGATTGCGACACGCCTACCCCTACTCTCACAGGCTATGCCCCATGTCGCGCATGCCGCGATCAGAAACCGCGGGACCATCGGTGGAAGTCTGGCTCTAGCGGACCCTGCGGCCGAGCTCCCCGCCTGTATGCTCGCACTGAACGCCACCATGGTGATCGCATCGAGGAAAGGCGAGCGCAAAGTACCGGCATCGGAGTTTTTCAAAGGGCTCTATTCAACCGCTCTGGAGCCAAACGAGATCCTAGTCTGCATTGACATCCCCGCAACGAGCGGGGGTGCGCGATACTATTTCAATGAATTTGCCCGAAGGCACGGAGACTACGCCCTGGTTGGAATCGCGGCCGTATGCGAATTCATCGCCAACCAGCCTCGAGACTTGCGGCTGGTGTTTTTTGGCTGCGGCGACCGCCCCCTACGAGCCTCTCACACTGAAGCGGCGGTACTCCAGACCGGGCTGACATCACTACAGCTAGAAAAAACCATCACTACGGCGATTGGGCGCGACCTCGACCCGCAAGCCGACCTGCATGCCTCGTCGTCCACGCGACTCCATCTGGCCAGCGTTCTCGCCCGCCGATCCATCGCGAGCTTTTTGAATAGCTAAGTCAGGAACCTATCGATCATGAAGCGCGTCATCCCCCAATCCGTCGTAGTCAACCTGAAAGTCAATGGGCGCGACATCGCAGAAGCGGTCGACGCACGAACCCACCTGGTCGACTTTTTGCGCGATACCCTTGGGCTCACTGGAAGCCATGTTGGATGCGAGCACGGGGTGTGTGGAGCATGTACGGTAAAAGTTGATGGGATCATTGTTCGCGGTTGTCTCGTCCTGGCTGCCCAACTTGAGGGCGCATCCGTTCAAACAATTGAGGGGCTCACAGAGTCTGGCGAGTTCAGCGATCTGCAGGATGCGTTTGTTGAGGCCAACGCGCTACAGTGTGGCTTTTGCACGCCAGGGATGGTGATGTGCGCTTCCGAGTTACTCGATACCGCCCCGACCACAGACCGTTTAAAAATTCGCGAGCATCTTTCCGGTAACTACTGTCGATGCACAGGCTATCAATCGATTATCGATGCCGTGGCATCTGTTGCACAGAGACGGCTGGCAGCCAATCCTGAGCATGACGCAACCAGCGAGCGGGCACGATGACCGCTTTATCGCTGGACGCCCTGGCAGGAGACGTGGCGCTTGCTCCCCTCCATGCCTGGCTTAAGGTCAAGGTTCTGGAACTCGACGGAACCAGCGGCTCTGTCACCGTTGAGCTACCGTTCCGAGATGAGTTCAGACGAGCACCCGATAGGCCAGAATTTCATGGCGGAATCATCTCGGCGCTCATCGACCTGGCTGGCCATGCGGTGGTAGCCGCTCAGGTAGGACACGGCGTACCCACCATCGATCTGCGTGTTGACTATCTCCGAATGGCTGCTGGTACGCACCTCAAGGCGGTAGCGCGGCCCGTCAAAATCGGCCGCACAATCGCCGTGATCGACGTCCAGGTGTTCGACCCTGAAAATCGCGTTGTCGCGGTAGGAAGGGGGGCATTTTCCACCCGCCAGGGATGACCATCCCCCCCTCCAACCGGTACTGATCTAAGTTCGGAGTCACCTGTGTTTGATCTTTCTATCGAAGGCGCGCGTATAGCGACCCCTTCCGGGCTCAAGAGCGCCACCCTTGCCATCAAGGACGGAAAAGTCGCGGCGCTCGGCGGCCCGGGTGAAAACCTGCCTTCAATTGAACGCATTGCTGCGCCCGGGTGTGTCATTCTGCCCGGGCTTATCGATGTACATGTCCACTTTCGCGAGCCGGGCCTAACCCACAAAGAGGATTTCGCAAGCGGAAGCGCAGCCGCTGCGGTGGGTGGGGTCACCTCGGTCATGGTCATGCCCACCGATAAACCGATGACCACCACACCAGAGCTATTTCTTGAAAAGCGCGCTCTGGCTGAGGGCAAGTCCTACGTCGATTTCGCGCTACAGGCGGGCCTCGGTCCCGATATCAGCCACGTCAAATCACTCAAAGATCTGGGTGCGATTTCCTTCGAGATTTTTCTTGCTGACCTGTTCGCTCCAATGCTGGTGTCAACCGGAGAGGAGCTGAGACAGTGTCTTCATGCCCTTTCTGAGCTGGACGCTGTGGCGGGCATGACTCCGGGCGACGACTCGATCGTGGCTGCGCACACCGACACCACGATGACCGGGCAGACTGAAAGCCGCCAGGCGTTTCTTGCCTCGCGCCCACCACTGGCCGAGGCGTTGGGGCTCGCTCGCGCACTTGTAGCCGCAGACGAGTACAAGGTGCGACTGCACGTGAGACAGGTGAGCACAGCGCAAACGCTCGATGTGCTGCGCCGATTCAAAAGGCCGGGGATTACCGCAGAGGTCACTCCGCATAACCTGCTGCTGGAGGACCTTGACGTGCTCAAGATGGGTCCGAGAGCCAAGGTGACGCCCCCGCTGCGCAATCGATTCCACCGGCTGGCCCTGCAGCAGGGCTTGAGGGACGGCATGATAGACATGGTCGCAACCGATCACGCTCCACACACGCCGGATGAAAAATCACTGGGTGAAATCGATCTCTGGAAGGCGCCGGGAGGATTTCCTGGCGTCCAGACTCTGCTCCCGCTCATGCTGCTCATGGTCGAGCAGGGACTGATCGACTACTCGATGCTTGTGAATGCCTGCTGTGAGGTTCCCGCCCGGACCTTCGGGCTCTTCCCACGCAAGGGGTCGCTTGGGGTAGGCGCAGACGCTGACCTGGTGATCGTTGACCCAACCAAACCCATGACAATCCGGGATGAAGAGCAACTGAGCCGCGCAGGAGCTACGCCATTCAACGGATGGCGAATTGGCTCGACCATCACGCACACCTTGCTGGGAGGTCGGGTGATCGCTCGCAGCGGTCAGTTGGTGGGTACAGCATCAGGACGTTTTATCAGGCCCTC
>CAIPNM010000011.1 GCA_903866395.1 uncultured bacterium | reverse complement strand
TATCGATCACAGCGAACGTCGTGCGGAGAAGATCCGCATATCGGGTGGCGGTCGCTGCAATTTCACCAATCTGGACGGTGACCGGCTCGAGCGGTTCACCGGCGCCGATCCGCGATTTGCACGATTCGCCCTGCGCGCCTATCCCCCTGGCCGCTTCATCGATCTCGTCCGGGCCTACCGCATTGGTTATCACGAAAAGCATAAGGGCCAGTTGTTCTGCGATGACTCGGCCGAGCAGATCATCGACATGCTGTCGGCCGAATGCGCCGCGGGGCGGGTGGATGAGCGCCGTCCATGCCGTCTCATTGCACTCCATCGGGAGGGTGTGGGGTCGGAGGCGACCGGCTTCCGGGTCGACACCGATCTCGGCGCCTTTCACGCCCGGGCGGTGGCGGTGGCAACCGGTGGCCTATCAATCCCGAAGATCGGCGCCACCGACTTGGGGTACCGCATTGCGCGACAGTTCGGGCACCGCGTGGTCGAACCGCGTCCGGCCCTGGTTCCGCTGATCTTTGATCCCGAGGCATGGGCTGATTTTGTAACCTTGGCTGGGGTGGCCTGTCCGGTTCGGATTCAGAGTGGGCAGTCGCCGGCGTTCGATGAGGACCTGTTATTCACCCACCGGGGATTATCGGGACCGGCGGTGCTTCAGACCTCGAGTTTCTGGCGTCCCGGCTCGGTGCTCACCATTGATCTGCTGGCTGGCGCGGATGCCTCGCGCTGGCTCGCCGACGAGCGCGATGGATCGGGCCGCTTGCCGCTTGCCAGCGTGTTGTCGCACCGCCTGCCGCGAAGGCTCGCGGCGCTCTGGAGCGAGCGTGTGCTCGGAGAGACGCTCGCGCGCCGCAAGCTTGCCGAACTGGGGCGCCGCGATCTCGATCGGCTCACTACCCAGCTGTCCGCTTGGTCGCTCCAGCCCACGGGGACCGAGGGCTACCGCAAGGCCGAAGTGACATCGGGGGGCGTGGCGACCGATGAGATCGATTCCCGGACACTTCAGTCGCGCCGCGTGCCTGGCCTTTATTTCGTGGGCGAGGTGCTCGATGTCACCGGCTGGCTGGGGGGCTACAACTTTCAATGGGCCTGGGCCTCTGGCTACGTCGCGGGCCATTCGCTGGGTCGTTGAGCACCCGGTTCGCTGGCACCCGGTCGCACCCGTGCATCCAGGCCCAATTGCTGGATGTCT
Source organism: uncultured bacterium (assembly GCA_903866395.1). Classification (GTDB taxonomy): domain Bacteria; phylum Pseudomonadota; class Gammaproteobacteria; order Burkholderiales; family Burkholderiaceae_E; genus SYIM01. The sequence continues at coordinate 3,488 of CAIPNM010000011.1, read as the reverse complement.
GCCAGAGCGTGTCCGGGATACCCCCTCCAGCTCCTTCCCTTCACTTTGACTCCGTTGGCGACTTATGTGTAGACTCCCGGGTTCGATTGAAAGGGGGTGATTTTCAATGCCGACAGTCCGGGTCAAGGAAAACGAGCCGTTCGATGTGGCGCTACGGCGCTTTAAGCGAACGATCGAGAAAGCCGGAATCATCACGGAACTCCGCGCACGCGAGTTCTATGAGAAGCCCACCTCTGAGCGAAAGCGTAAAAAAGCGGCCGCAGTTAAACGCCATTTCAAGCGCATCCGCAGTCAGATGCTGCCTAAAAAACTCTACTGATGACGGGTGGCGTGCGCTCCTTTAACGGGGCGCGCGCGCCAGCAGCAGGTGTAGGCAAAAGCTTGGGGCGGCGATAGAACACATCTCCGCCCCAATGCTTTTTCCGCCTGAACATCTTTAGGGGCTCAAAGCCTCGGCACATCATGAGTCTCAAAGACCGAATCAGCGAAGACATGAAATCTGCGATGCGGGCGCGTGAGTCCGATCGCCTGTCCGCGGTGCGGCTGTTGCTTGCTGCCATCAAGCAGCGTGAGGTCGATGAGCGCGTCACGCTCGACGATGCCCAAATCGCCGCAGTCGTTGAAAAACTTGCCAAGCAGCGGCGTGATTCCATTACTCAGTTCGAAGCGGGCGGACGCCAGGATCTTGCCGACCGCGAAAAGTTCGAGCTCACGGTGCTGCTCGCCTATCTGCCCGAGCAGGCCGATGCCAGTCAGATCGCTGCAGCCGTTGAATCTGCCGTTGCCGCCACGGGCGCCGCAGGTCCCCAAGACATGGGCAAGGTCATGGCGCAGGTCCGCTCGGCCCTGGCTGGGCGAGCCGACATGGCCGCGGTATCCGCTCAGGTAAAGGCCCGGCTGGCGCGCTAGACTCGCCGGGTGATTCCGCAGGACTTCATTCAGCAGCTGCTTGCCCGCGTCGATATCGTCGACGTGGTGGGGCGGCACGTGAAACTCAAGCGCGCGGGCGCCAATTTTCTGGGGCTCTGCCCGTTTCACGGCGAAAAATCGCCTTCCTTTACCGTGAGTCCCGCCAAGCAGTTTTATCACTGCTTTGGATGCGGAGCCCATGGGTCGGCGATCGGTTTTCTCATGGAGCATGCCGGTCAGGGCTATGTTGATGCCATTAGGGACCTGGCGCGCGAAGCGGGGATGACGGTTCCAGAGTCGCGCGACATTGACCCCGTCGCCGCCGCCGCAGCGGCCTCCGAATCTCAGAGCCTGCTTGCCATTCTCGAGACCGCCGCGCGCCACTATCGCCAGCGGCTGCGCGATACGCCCCGTGCAATCGACTATCTAAAAGGGCGGGGGCTTGCCGGCGAGACGGCCGCTCGGTTCGGAATCGGTTATGCGCCGGCCCAGTGGCGGGGATTGGAAGCCGCGGTTCCCGATTATTCGGCGCCGGTGCTGGCCACCGCGGGCCTGGTCATTGAGTCGCCGTCCGATGACACCGGCGCCGGATTTTCGGGCAAGTCTCGAGATATCGATTCGGGTCCGGTCAAGCCAGATTCGGTCGCGGAGGCGGCGGTTGCGCAAACGCAGAGCCCGTTGATGCCTGACGCAGCGGCGCCAGGCTCAGGGGCGCCAGACCCGGAGCGGCCAGACCCGGAGGCCGCCGCCTCGATCACGCGGGGCCGAACGCGTCGCTATGACCGGTTTCGCGACCGCATCATGTTCCCGATCCGCAATCCGCGCGGTCAGGTGATCGGCTTCGGTGGTCGTGTGCTCGATGGCGGCGAACCCAAGTACATGAATTCGCCCGAGACGCCGGTGTTCTCCAAGGGGCGAGAGATCTACGGCGTCTTCGAAGGACGCGATGCGATTCGCCGCGAGGACACCGTAGTGGTGGTCGAGGGCTACATGGACGTGGTGATGCTGGCGCAGCATGGCGTTGGCAATGCAGTGGCAACACTTGGCACCGCCACGACGCCAGACCATATCCGAAAACTGATCCGACTGGCCTCGCGCCTGGTGTTTGCGTTTGATGGGGACGCTGCGGGCCGGAAGGCCGCGTCGCGCGCACTGGCAGTCTGCCTGCCGCACACTGCCGATACCCGCCGGATCGACTTTCTATTCCTGCCGCCCGAGCATGACCCGGACAGTTTCGTTCGCGAGCAGGGCGTTGAGGGTTGGCGTGAGCTTCTCGGAAAAACAGCACCGCTTTCGGAAGTGCTGCTGCGAGAGCTCTCTCAGCAGATTGACCTTGGTACGCCCGAGGGCCGCGCGATGCTGCTCGCCAAGGCGCGTCCCATGATTGCCGAGCTCGCTGCGCCGGCGCTTCGCCTACAGATCGTTCATCGACTCGCTGCGCTGGCTCAGCTCGCCGTCGCTGAGGTGGAGCGGTTTTTTCAGCCCGAGCGAGGCGCCCGGGGGTTTGAACGTGAAGCAGACCGGAACGCGCCCCGGGCGGATGGCGCGCGAACTTTCCGCGGGGGCGATTCGACGGCTTATGAGGGCGCGGCGCGTAAGCCGCGTGGAGAGCGCGCTGGCCCGTCCAAGGCGGGTTATCGCACTGACCCCCCCCGACTGCGGGTGCCCGCTGCGGCCCCCGACCTCGAGGCGCGGTCGCGTCTGCTGCTCGCTCTCCACCCGGCGCTTGCCGGCACGCTTGATGCGGGTGAGGCTTGGGTTCCGGCTGTGCTGGCCAATTGGATCCGGAAAATTGCTGCGCTACCGCCCGGAAGCACTTTCGCGAGTGTCTGCGAGGCGCTGCGTGGCTCGGATCCCGAAGAGGTGCTCCGACTGGAGCGCGCTGGCGGCGCCGATTCAGCGGGGGTCGCCGAGTTGAATGGAGCCGAGGCAGCGCTTGAACTCGGGGGGGCGCTGGGTCAGTTGAAAAGCCGCTGGGCGCGCCAGCAGATCGAACAGCTGGTGGCCTCGGGGGTCAACACCGAGGAGCAGAGGCAGCGTTACGGGGCGCTCCTCAAGATGACCCGGGTCGTGGTAAAATGATAGGTTTTCTCCGCAAAAAGCTGCGGGCGAACGTCACGTCTTAAGGGCACGTTTTAAGGGCACGTTTTAAGGGCACGTTTTGAGGGCACGTCTTAAGGGCGCGTTTTAAGGGCGCGTTTTAAGGGCGGGGCTAACCCATACCGGATTATTGATTGATGCGGCCAGGGCGACAAGGCAAGGCTGGGGCGGCAAGCGTTCAGGCAAACTGGGGTGACTGATGAAGCGAACGGGTACGAAAACAGCGGCGTCCAGGCCGGCAGGTTCCGGGCAAGGGGCGGTTAAGTCAGTGGCCAAAGCGATTGCCAAGCCAGCTGCAAAAACAGCGGCAAAAACAGCGGCAAAGCCTGCAGTAAAGTCTGCAGCAGTAAGGGGAACCGCCCGCAGCACCGCCAACTTGCCCGCTAAGTCTGCGCAACCTCTCGCCGCCGCGCGGGGTTCGAAAACCCCGTCTCGGGTCTCCGTCCAGGCAGCCGGCAAGCCGGTGGCGAAGGCTGCGG
>CAIPNM010000010.1 GCA_903866395.1 uncultured bacterium | reverse complement strand
CTCCCCAATTTGATGGCGGTGAGTTCGCCCGACGGTGAACCGCAGCGCGTGGTGCTGATGCCCGTGCTTGCGCGCGATCGCGTGCACTTCGTTGGACAGCCGATTGCGTGGGTGGTGGCCGACTCGGCTGCGCAAGCCTGCGAGGCGGCGGACCGCGCCGAGATCGACTATGAGGAGTTGCCGGTGGTGGCCGACTTCGATCAGGCGGTCTCACCTGGGGCTCCGGCGCTGCATCCGGATGTACCGGGCAATTTGTCGGTTCAGTTTGAGGCGGGCGATCGTGCACCGGTGGATGCAGCCTTTGCGCGCGCGGCGCACATCAGTCGGCTGAAAATCGTGAGCCAGCGGCTGATCGGTGCCCCGATGGAGCCACGCGCGGTGCTCGCGGTTCATGACCCCGCCACGGACTGCACCCGGCTCTACGCGCCCACGCAGGGCGTGCCCAGCATGACGAAGCAGATGTGCGCAGCCACCGGACTCTCGCCGGAGCAGCTCGATATCGTGAGCCAGGACGTGGGCGGCTCATTCGGTTTGCGTGCCAGCCCCTATTCCGAGCATGTGCTCGCGGTGCTGTCGGCTCGGCGGCTCAATCGACCGGTGCGCTGGCTGGGCACACGCTCGGAGATTTTTCTGAGTGACTGGCATGGTCGCGCGCTCACGCTCGACGGTCAGATCGCGCTCGACCGCGATGGCAGTTTCCTGGCGTTCCGATTTGAGGACACGGTCGATCTGGGTGCGTACGTGGTGTTTGCCAGCACGCTGGTCGGCACGCGCAATCTGTCGGTCTCGATGGGCGGTGCTTACCGGGTGCCTGCGCTCCACATGAGCTCGCGACTGGCCTACACCAACACCGTACCGGTCTCAGCCTACAGGGGAGCAGGGCGGCCCGATATTGCTTATGCCATCGAAGCGCTCATCGATCACGCGGCGCGCGAGCACGGCTTTGACCGCATTGCGCTGCGACGGAAAAATTTCATTGCGCCGGAGGCGTTTCCCTACCGCACCGCCAACGGCACTCTCTACGACCACTGCCGCTTTGACCGCCTACTGGATCGGGCGCTCGAGCTCTCGGACTTTGACGGTTTTGCCGCGCGGCGTGCGGAGGCAGAGCAGCGGGGAAAGCTGCGAGGCATCGGACTGGCGAGTTGGCTCGAGGTTTCCGGCATGGGCTCTGCGCCCCACGATTCGGTTCGCGGCGAATTCAATGCCGACGGCCAGCTGATCGTGCTGGGTGCGACCGGGGCCTCCGGGCAAGGCCATGAGACCTCGTTTGCCACCATGGTTGAAGAGGCGCTGGGATTGCCTGCTGATCGAGTGATTTATCGCGCCGGCGATCACGGCGTGTCGCTGATCGGCAATGGCACCGAAGGGTCGCGCACGCTCTATGGCGTGGGAAGCGCCATCACCGTGATGTGCGAGCTTCTCCGCGATCGTGTGCTTGCGCTCAGGCGCGCCCGCGCTGAACCTGCCGAGCCGCCTGGCGACCTCTCTGCCTGGGTGCGAACGCTTGGCTCAGACGAGCGTGCGCAACTTGCGGTTGAAGCACAGGCCAAGTCGGGCGCCACGTTTCCGAATGGTTGCCATGTGGCCGAGATTGAAATCGATCCTGCCACCGGTTGCACTGAACTCGTTCGCTATGTGTCGGTCGATGATGCGGGCCGCATCATTTCCGAGCAGCTGGTGCACGGCCAGATGCAGGGCGGCGTGGTGCAGGGTTGGGGGCAGGCATTCTGCGAAAACACGGTTTACGATGCCCGCGGCCAGCTAAGCTCGGGCTCCTTCATGGACTACGCCATGCCACGCGCCGGCAACGTGCCCGCGCTGGTAAGCGACAACCTGCCGCTTCCCACCACGCTCAATCGCACCGGAGCCAAGGGCGTGGGCGAGTCTGGCTGCACGGGGTCGCTGCCCTCGCTTGCCAATGCAATGAGTGATGCTCTGGCTGCTCGAGGCGCTTCGGCGATCGATATGCCGTTTACGCCCGCCCGGGTCTGGGCGGCGCTCCATCCCGAGACCTGAAACCCATGCCTGTCACCCCTGTAAATGAACTCAGTGCCTTCGACGCAGCGCGCCTGCTCCAGCGGCGTGACCTCAGCGCCGAAGCCTATGCCGAGGCCTGCCTTGCTCGTATCGACGCGCGCGAACCGCTGATTGGCGCATTTGCTCATATCCATCCTCAGCAGGTACTTGAGCAGGCACGAGCTCTAGATCGTGGCCCCATACGCGGCCCGCTGCATGGCCTCACCGTGGGTATCAAGGATGTTTTTGACACCCGCGACATGCCCACGCAGGGCGGCTCGGACGCCTTTCGCGGTCACCAGCCTGCGATCGATGCAGCGGTCGTCGCAATGCTGCGCGGCGCGGGCGCCGTGATGCTCGGCAAAACCGTCACCACCGAGCTCGCCACCTTTCCTCCCAATGGCACCCGCAACCCGCGCGATCCAGCGCATACCCCGGGCGGATCGTCATCGGGCTCAGCTGCCGCAGTGGCCGACTTCATGGTGCCGTTTGCCACCGCGACACAGACACTGGGTTCTACCATTCGGCCCGCCGGATACTGCGGTGTCGCGGGCTATAAGCCCACCTACAACCTCCTGCCACGCCGCGGCGTGTGGCCCAATGCCGAGTCGGTCGACACCGTCGGGTTGATGGCACGTGATGTCCGTGATGTGGCGATGCTTGCGGCCGCCGCTGGCCACTATCCGGCGCTCGCCTTCGATGACCCAGCCGTTAACGCGGCGCCCGTTATCGGGTTCTGTCGAACCTGGGAGTGGTCGCGAGCCGATTCGTTCATGCACACTGCGTTCGACGCTTGCCGCAGTCAATTGGCTGCTGCGGGTGCGCGGGTGCTCGCCATTGAACTGCCTGAATCGTTTCGTGGCCTTCTCGAAGCGCACCGCATGGTGGCCTGGTACGAGATGGCACGCGGCTTTGCCGACATTGTTGCGCACGATGCTGATCGCATCCGTAAGCCACTGCTTGACCGAACGCTCGCCGGGCTTGAAGTGTCGCCCGCCACCTACCTGGCCGCCCAGGCGCTGGGGCGCTCCTGCCGCGAGCAGTTGGCCGGCGTGTTTGGCGAATGTGATGTGCTGTTTGCGCCGGCCGCCACGGGTGAAGCGCCCGCCGGACTGGAGAGCACGGGCGATACGTCAATGAACCAGATCTGGACCTTTCTGCATGGCCCTAGCGTGTCGGTGACTGGCGGGTTCGGCCCGAACGGCTTGCCGCTTGCGATGCAGGTGCTGGGCCGGATCGGCGACGATGCACGGACGCTGCGGGCCGCGCGCTGGGTTGAGCAGGTGCTGGGGCGCTGAGCGCTCGCCCGCCCAGCAGGGTGCTGACCAGGGCATCGAGCGTTCGATCATCCAGTGATCGCTTGCGATCGAGGTGGTGATAAACCAGGTAGCCATCGAAGGCCATCACCAGAAAATGGCCGAGATCGGTACCTTCAAACAGCTTGCGCCGCGCGGGCGGCAGACAGTCCAGAACCAGTGTTTCCATGCGCGCTTCCATCCAATTGAGCAGCACCGGACGATAGCCTTCGCCACGCTCCATGGTGGAGATCGCCTGAATGATGTTGTTGCCGAAGCCGCCGTTTTCTTTCGGGATGTCGCGCCAGAAGCTGCCCAGCACATGCGTGAGCCGCGCGCGTCGGTCGCCGATCTTGGCGGCATCCGCGGCGAGCGTCTCGATCCGCGCACGCAGCCAAGGGTCGTAGAGCTCATAGAGAATCTCTAGCTTCGAGCGGAAATAAACATAGACATTGGCAGTGGAGGTGCCCGCGCCGTCGGCGATTTTGGGCAGGCTGGTGGCGGTGTAGCCGTGACGCGAAAACAGGGTGCGCGCCGAGCGCAGGATTGCGGCCCTCACTTCGGTTTTCTTGGTCTGTCCCATGGTCGAGTGCCGTGAAGGTGAATCTCAACCCATCAGCCCAGGCAACCAGAGCGCAATGGAAGGTATTGCAACAAGAAGCGAGACCCTGACGAGGTCGGCGGTGACGAAGGGTGCGAGCCCCCGAAAGATGGTGCGCGTTGCAATATCGGGCTGTACCTGATGGAGCACGAACACGTTAAGTCCGACGGGTGGGGTGATGAGCGCCACCTCAACCATGGTCACCACCAGAATGCCGAACCAGACAAGGTCATAGCCCAGGCTGCTCACGATCGGATAAAACACCGGCACGGTCAGGAACAGCATGGACATTGAATCGAGAATGCAGCCCAGCACCAGATAGACGAACAGGATCAGCACGATCACCATCCACGGCTCGGAAGCGATGCTCTGCACCGAAGCGCCTAGCGCCTTGGGAACGCCGGCGATGTCGATGAAATTGGAGAACACCAGCGCGCCGATCAACAGAATGAGAATAGAGCAGGTGGAGCGCGCCGCATCGAGCAGCACCTCGATGAAACGGCCGCCGCCCAGTTCGCGGCGAGCCGCTGCAAACAAAAATCCGGCGAAGGCGCCTACGCCCGCCGCCTCGGTGGGGGTGAACACACCGAGGTAGATCCCGCCAATGATGAAAAGAAACAGAGCAGCCACCGCCCAGACTTTGCGCAGGCTCCTCAAACGCTCACGGCCTGCCGTGCGTTCACCGGGTTTGCCGCTATCCGGATGCCGCCATACCGACCACAACACCGCACCCACATAAAGCAGTGTGCCCAGAAGTCCGGGGATCACGGCTGCAATGAAGAGCTTGCCTACGTCGGTGCGGGTCATGAAGCCGTAGATCAGCAGCGGCACAGATGGCGGAATCATGATGCCAAGCGTTGCACCCGCCGCCACCGAGGCGGAGGCGAGTGAGTCGGCGTAACCAAAGCGTCGCATCGGGGGCAGTGACACCTTCGCCATGGTGGCTGCGGTGGCAAAGCTCGAACCGCAGACACTTGCGAAGCCCGCGCTGGCGATGACCGATGACATGGCAAGGCCGCCTCGAAGATGGCCCACGAATGCATTGGCCGCACCGAACAATTCATCCGATAGCCTCGAAGCGGCAATGAATCCGCCCATCAGGATGAAGAGCGGAATGACCGAGAGTTCCTCATTCATCACGGTGGTAAAGCCCACCTGTCCCACCATGGCCAGTGCTGCCGGCACGCCCTGCAGGAGCGCGAATCCGCCAAAGCCGATCAGGAGCAGACCGAAGGCAATGGGCAGCCCGGCAAAGAGCAGCACGAAGAGCAGGAAGAACGCGCCGATCGCGAGCGTCATCTCAGGACCTGCCGGGCTCGGCACGATTGGCAAACAGACTGCGCACCGCGAGGGCTGCGAGCATGAGCGCGCCAATCATTGCCGCTGTGGCCATCAGGTAGCCAAGCGGCGCGTACGGAAAATTCAGCACCGGCGTGGTTTCGTCCATCGCGCCGAGCTTGCCTGCATGCACCCAGATGCGCCAGGCCAGAAAGCCGGTGCCAGCCGCGCTCACGCCGTGAATCAGAAACAGACGGACGCGTTGAACCGCGCCGCGAAACAGATGATCGAGAAGGCCCAGCGACAGATGTTCGTTGGTCCGGCAGAGAAGCGGCAGCGTCGTGAATGCAAGCGCGCCCATCTGCACCTGGATCATTTCATAGCCCGCGGGCAATGGACTGGCGAACAGATAACGGCCGCCCACGTCGATGGCGATGGTGAGCATCAGACAGAAGAGCTGCATCGCGACCAGGAAGCCGAGCGCCCGCATAGGCAGGCTGGAGCGACTGGTCATGGAGGGCACTCGGAGAAAGGGCGCGCGGGGGGCGCGCCCGTCGCCTTACTTATGTGCGGCAATGCTGGCTTTGAGCGCAGCGAGCGCCGCCTTGGCATCGATACCAGTGGCCTGCGCTGCCTTCAACCAGTCGTCCTCAAAAACACGCAAGGCAGACTCGAGCTCGGCGAGATAGGCGCCCGAGGCCATCGTGACCTCCACGCCCGCGGCCTTCACGTTCTCGCGCGACTTGGCAGCCTCAGCATCCCAGTTGCGACCCGCGATCCGGGACAGGCGTTCGCCCGAGAGATTGAGAATGGCATCGCGGTCAGCCTGAGACAGCTGATTCCACTTGGCCTTGTTCACGCCAAAGAAGAAGGTGGCCGAGTAGATTCCCTTGGGGAAGTCGAGCAGGTGTCGGATCGTGCCCTGCAATGAAAAATCGGTGAACGATGAGGCGTCGATGAAGAGCCCATCGGTCACCCCGCGGCGCACCATCTCGGCGGCCTGCGGCCCAGGCGCGCGAATACCCACGCCACCCAGGGCTTTGGCGATATCCACGTTGATCGCTGCGCCACCGGCGAGCTTCATGCCGTTCCAGTCCGCCATTGATTTAAGCGGCTTCTTCGAGGTCCAGACCCGTCCGGGCTGGGCGGCCCAAAGGGCCAGCAACTGAATGCCTGCGTGTTCGTCACGGGAGGCGAAATGCTTGTCAGTCACCTGCCAGAGGGCCGCCGACAAAGGTTCAGACAGGTCGGACAAGAACGGCAGCTCCCCCACCCTGGCGAGCGGGAAGCGTTGCGGGGTATACCCATGCACGCTAAATACCGCCTCGACGATGCCGTCTTTCACCATATCCAACTGGGTGGGCGGCGGGCCCAGGCTGCTGGCGGTGACCTCGAAGCGAACCCGACCCTGCGTAGCGGCGGCGACCTCGTCGGCCCAGGGTTTGAGCGTGCGCGTCATGATCGGGTGGGTGGGCGGAAGCCAACCGTTGATTCGGAATACGGTTTGCGCCTGGGCGGCAGCACCCGTCAGGGTCAGGCTGAGCGCGAGGGTGGCGCCGGATAGGACGCGGTGCAGACGGATCATCAGTGGTTCCTCGATCGGTTGCGTGAACGGGCCGTTGGACGTCGGCGGATATTAGCGAACGGCATTCGGCTGTCAAGGATCTTCGATTAGCTTACGAACCGGGTCGACTTGTTGTGCAAGCGAACCGCGCCTGGTTGCCAAAACGGTGACCCCATGTCCAGAATACCGAATGGCGTTCGCTTAACCGGAGCGTCAGGCATCCTGGCGGGTGCTATCCCCCCTTAAACCTTCAACGCGGCCTTTCCCATGCCTGTTCCTGATTCGCAGGGCCTGCGGTCGCTGGTCCGTCCCGACCGGGTCCATCACTCTGTTTACGCCGATCCGGCATTGTTCGAGCTGGAGCTCGACCGTATATTCGGTCGGGCCTGGCTGCTGTTGGGTCATGCCTCGCAGGTGGCCAATCCGGGCGACTGGTTCACCACTCGCATGGGTCGGCTACCGGTCATCGTTTCACGCGACGCCTCCCGTGCAGTGCGTGTACTGATTAACCGCTGTACGCATCGTGGCGCAATGGTCTGCCACGAACCCAGCGGCCATTCGCGCGCCTTCGTCTGCCCGTACCATGGCTGGGGCTTCGAACTCGACGGTCGCCTCACCGGTGTACCAGTGCCGCAAGGCTATGGCGAGCAACCCCAGCGGGTGCTCGCCGACCTGGGGTTACGCGCAGTGCCGCGGGTGGATCTCTACCGTGGCTTTATCTTTGCCAGCCTGTCGCCCACGGGGCCCGATCTGGTCGAGTTTCTCGGGCCGCTCGCGAGCTCTTTTGATGATCTGGTCGATCGCGCGCCCGATGGCGAAGTCGAGGTGGCGGGCGGGGTGTTCAAACACACCTACGAGGGTAACTGGAAGCTGGTGCTGGAAAACCATCTCGATGGTGTGCATCCCAACCATGTGCATATCTCGTCGGTGCATGTGGCGCGCGATGCTGCTGATCCCGGTCAACCGGAAAAATATGCCGATATTTCGATCCGTCAGATGCGCCAGAACGGTGCGCCTGAACCGGTCTGGGAGGCCATTGGCATGTGGACCAGCGACTGGGGGCATGGCTACATGGGTGATTACCACTCCGACGGTCGGCTGGTGGTGGGGCTCAACAATCCGGTGTTTGCGCAGTATCGCGATCGGCTTGAGCAGCGGGTGGGGGTCGATGAGGCCAAGCGTATTCTGGGCGTCACGCGCTGGAACACCATCGTCTATCCGAACGTGTCCTTCATGAGCCAGTTCCGCCAGCTGCGGATCGTTCATCCGCTTGCCGTCAATCGCACCGTGGTCTACACCTACAACCTGCGGCTGAAAGGCGCGCCCGAACAGATGTTTCGCGACACCATCGCCTTTTCCAATGTGGTGAACGGCACCGCATCTTGGGTGCTCACCGACGATCTCGAAGTGTATGGCCGGGTCCAGAAGGGGTTGGAAGCGGCCCAGCCCGAATGGGTGAATCTTGCACGCGGGGCGGGGCGCGATGTCCCGGACGGTGAGCTCCTGCGGGGCGTTACCGGCACGAGCGAAATCTTCATCCGGCGGCAGTTCGATGCGTGGCTGCGCTACATGTGTGCAGATTCTTCAGGGAGCGCAGCATGACGGGCCCGTCCGTTTCGCCGGCTGCCGACTTCGGTCCTTCGCGTCTTGCTCGGCTGGAGGAGGTTCGCCAATTCCTCTTTCACGAAGCGCGCCTGCTCGACACTCACCAGTTCGAAGATTGGCTCGCGCTCTTTACCCATGACGCCACCTACTGGGTGCCGCTCGAAGCCGCTCAGACCGATCCGCTCAATACGTCTTCGATCATTCACGATGACCGAACGCTGCTCGAACTGCGCGTCCGCCAGATCACCCATCCGCGCGCGCACGCCCGCCGCCCGCTTGCGCGAACCGTGCATCAGGTGGGCAATGTGCAGATGCTCTCCGAAGACGCGGACGAACTGCAGGTTGCCTCGACGCTCGTCCTGTTCGAGTATCGTCTCGAACTCCAGCGCACCTGGGCCGCACTGGTTGAGCACCGCCTGCGATGGGTCGATGGGCAGCTGCGTATTGCGGCGAAACGCGTCAACCTCATCAACTCCGAGGCAGAGTTGCCCGGCATTGCATTTCTTCTGTGAGCGCAGGCGCGCCCGATCGTTCAATGACATCCTCCTCACCTGATTTTCTCGGCGTGACCGGCCGTACGGCACTTGTGACAGGCGGTGCGCGCAACATCGGCCGGGCCTGCGCGCTCAGGCTGGCTGCGGCGGGCGTGCGGGTTGTGGTGGGCGACCTGCTAGCCGATGAGGCGGAGCAAACGGCGCGTGATATCGAGGCGGCCGGTGGCAAGGCGCTTGGTTGCGTGCTCGACATTGCCGATCGCGCGTCGGTGGAGGCGTGCGTGGCGAAGGGTCGCGAGCGGTTCGGGCGAATCGACATGTTGGTGAACAACGCCGCGCTTTTTTCTGCGCTGGGCTATCAGGACTTCGACAAGATTCCCTTTGAAGAATGGGATCGCGTGATTCACACCAACATCACTGGTAGCTTTCACTGCATCCGGGCGGTGTCGCCCGACATGAAGGCGGGTCGCTGGGGACGGATCGTGAACGTGTCATCGGGCACCTATCGGATGGGTCGGCCTCATTTCCTTCACTATGTCACCAGCAAAGCATCGCTCGCCGGCATGAGCCGGTCGCTCGCACGGGAGCTCGGGCAATTCGGTGTGACCGTGAACACCGTGTTGCCAGGGGTGGTTCTGCACGGTCTGCAATCCAGTCGTCTTCCTGACTCCTACAAGCAGATGATTCTCAACATGCAGTGCATCGCTGAACCCCTCGACTGCGACGCAATCGCCAATGCAGTCGCGTTTCTCTGTTCGGAGGCGGCGCGCTTCATCACAGGCCAGGAACTTGCAATCGATGGGGGGCTCACACATGGCGGCTGACGCCTTCGCGGCACCGAAAGTTTGGCGCGATCTCGATCAGGCAGCGCTCGACCGCGCCTACGATCAGGCGCAGCACGCCCCCAACATGCAGCAGGTGCTCAAGCGCTATGAACTCGCGAGCGAGCGCACGCGCGGCCGGCTGGGCGCGCCCTCGAGGCATCGTTATGGACCGACCGAAGCGGAGGCGCTCGACTGTTTCAGGCCTCGGTCTCACAGCGCTTCACAAGGTCTGCTGCCCGCGTTGCTCTTCGTGCACGGCGGCGCCTGGCGTGGCGGGCTCGCGCGAAACTATGCGTTCATCGCCGATCCATTCGTCGCCCACAGCTGTGCAGTGCTGATCCCCGACTTCGCGCCGGTCACCGAACTCGATGGCGACCTGGGCCGTATGACCGACCAGATCCGTCGCGCAATCGCCTGGGTATTGGCCAACGCCGAGGCGCTCGGCATCGATCCTGCGCGTATCCATCTGTTCGGGCATTCGTCGGGCGGGCATCTGAGCGCAGCCGCGTTGCACACGAATTGGGCGTCGGAGTTTTCGCTGCGCACGCACTCACCGGTGGCGAGCCTCACCGTGTGCAGCGGTATCTACGAACTGCAGCCGGTGCGCTTGTCGGCCCGTAGCAACTATGTGAGGCTGTCAGAAGATCAGGTCAATGCGCTCAGCCCCATTCGCCATGTGGCGGCCCTGACCACGCCGCTTACGGTCGCCTGGGGTTCTCTCGAGAGTCCGGAATTTCAGCGTCAGGCGAACGACTATGCAGCGGCTGCCGAGGCGGCAGGGCGCGCGGTGACGCGGTGCGTCGTGGAGGGCTGCAATCACTTTGAAATTCTCGAGACGCTCGCGAGCCCCTACGGCGTATTGGGCCAGATGCTGCTCGAACGGGTGGCGGCGGTGGGGGCGACGCGCGAGCAAGCGATGTCTGACGGTGCGCTTGCGGCAGGCGAAGCTCCCCCTGCGCCGACTGAGCAAAAACGCGATGCGCACACCGACCTGCACTGGATGCAACTCGCGCTTGCACAGTCTCAGGAAGCATTCGCCCGCGGCGACTGGCCGACCGGTGCCGTGCTGGTGCGCGACGGTCAGTTGCTCTCCACCGGCCAGAACCGGCAGGTCTCGCAATGCGACACCACAGTGCACGCCGAGACTGACGCCATTCGTCGTGCCGAAGCCATCCACGGGGTCGGAAGCACGCAGGGGGCAACCCTCTATTGCACGATGGAGCCGTGCCCAATGTGCGCTGGGGCACTCAGGAACGCGGGCATCTCGCGGTTGGTGCTCTCGCTCCGACACGCCACACTCAAACGAACCGATCTGGGCCCCTACCGGCTTGAGGATTTCTTCACCCTTACCGGTTGGCAACCCCAGCTGGACAGCGGCCCTCTTGAGGGCGACTACCTTGCGCTCCGGCGTCGATGGGGCCGGGACCCGGTCCGAAGCGGCTAGCAGGGCGCCGCCCGGCTGCGCGCTGATCCGTCCGCCCCGCCTTATTCGAGCGAGAGTTTCTGCTGGGCGACCACCTGGCGGTACACCTCGAACTCGGCCTTGATCTGCGCAGCGAATTCCGCCGGGCTGTTGCCAATCACGATTGATCCCGTGTCCTCGATGCGTTTACGAACCGCTGGATCCTCCAGCGCCTTGCGGGTGGCTGCGTTGATCCGCTCAACGATCTCGCTCGGCAGGCCCTTCGGGGCCAGAATGCCGTAGTAAGCCATCCGGTTCACCGGTTCCAGGCCCACTTCCTTGAAGGTCGGGACATTGGGCAGCACCGCCAGCCGCTGGGGAGCAGCCACCACCAGCGGTACCAGCCGGTTAGCCTGCACGAACGGCAACGCGGAGGGGATGTTGTCGAAGATGATCGGCACCTGACCGGCTACGGTGTCGTTCAGCGCCGGGCCTGCGCCACGATACGGAATGTGAATCACGAACACACCCGCCAGACTCTTGAAGAGTTCTGTCTGCAGATGACCAATGCCGCCGGTGCCCGAGGAAGCGTATGAATATTTACCGGGCTTGGATTTCAGCTCATCGATAAAGGCTTTGTAGTCACGCGCCTGGAAGCTGGGATGCACTGCAATCAGGTTAGGGGTTGCCGCGATGTTGATGACCGGGGTGAAGTCGGTGACTGGGTTATAGGGGATCTTTGGATTGATCGCGGGGTTGGCTGCGGTGGTGGACACCGTGGCCATCCCGAGCGAGTAGCCATCCGGCGCGGCGCGTACCGTTTCGGTAGCCCCGACCACACCGCCGCCGCCTGCCTTGTTCTCAATCACCACGGGCTGGCCGAGCACTTTGCCGAGCGGCTCGGCAATCACCCGCGCAATGATGTCGGTGGTGCCACCGGGGGCAAACGGTACCTGCAGCTTGACCGGGCGGGTGGGATAAGAGGCCTGGGCCATCGCAGACGCACTGGCGAGGGCGATGGTGGCAAGCGAGGCAGCGAGCGCTGCGCGACGAAGGAGTTCCATGGATTGACCCCGGTTAGAAGGTAATGAGGAGAGGGCGGCGAAAATGTACTTGAGTTCGCGATACGCGCCAAACCCTACCCGGTAGCAACACCGGGAATTCCTGGAAACCCGAATGACTACTGCCGACATCCGCTGCGTCACCGACCATGCCACGTCCATCGGCGAGGGCCCGCTCTGGGTCGCGCGCGAGCAGGCCCTGTACTGGGTTGACGTGGGCCTGGAGCCCAAGACGCTCCACCGCTTCAGCCCGCAAAGCGGTCTCACCACCACATGGAAGTTGCCGCAGCGCGCTTCCGGCGTGCGCGAGCGTGCCGACGGTAGCCTGCTGATCCATTTCCAGCGCGGCCTCGCGATGACCGATCCGTCGCCCGATCAGCTTCGTTGGCTACCGCTCTGGGGTATTGATTTCTCGATCCAACGCCTGAACGACAGCGCGGTTGATCCCGCCGGCCGGCTCTGGATAGGCTCCTACGAACGCACGCTCAAACAACCGCTCGGCGAGCTGTATCGGATCGATGGCAGCCTGATCGCAGCCACCATCGACCGGGGCTTCCAGGTTTCGAACGGCATCGCATTCAGCCCCGATGGCCGCACCATGTATCACACCGATACCCATCCCGAAGGGCACATCTACGCCTGGGACTATGACGCGGCAACGGGCGAGGTCGCCAACCGTCGGCTCCTGATCAGCTTTGTGGGTCGTCGTGGCCACCCCGACGGCTGCACGATCGATGCTGAGGGCATGCTGTGGGTGGCGGAACTTGGCGCCTCGCAGCTCGTGCGTATCGATCCGCAGGGTCGGATCGAGCGCGAGGTGCCGCTGCCTGTGAGTCGCCCCACCAGCGTGGCCTTTGGCGGCCCCGATCTGCGTACGCTCTATGTCACTTCCATGACTTTCATGCTGGACGACGCGGCGCGAGCCCGCGAGACATGGGCCGGGCGTCTGCTCGCCTTCGAGCCTGGCGTTCAGGGATTGGCGCTGCCCAGGCTCGGGTTCTGAACCGTCAGATCGTCGCTCCATTCAGGAAGATGCCCTACAATCTAGTCAACCAGATGACCATCTCGATGACCAAGTTGATGACCAAGCGGGGTTGCCATGGGAACCGTTACACTGGCCGAAGCCAAGACACACCTCAGTCAGCTCCTTGAAGAAATTGAAGCGGGGGAGGAGATTGTCATTACCCGCCGGGGGATTCCCATTGCCAGGCTGAGCGCCGTTGAGTCGCCGAAGAAGCCGTTCCGGCCACTCGCTGATTTTCGAAGGCGCTTGCCGGCGTGGCGAAAGCCCAGCGCCGATCTCGTTCGCGATCTTCGCAATGAAGGGCACTGATGCGTTACTGCGACGTCAGCTTCCTCGCTCCCCTATTTCTTGAGGAAGCGCTCAGCAGAAAAGTTGAGGCGTGGGTGGTTCGCCAAACGCCCGGCGATCTTTGCGTCAGCCACTGGACCCGGACAGAGTTTTCAAGTCTGATCGCGCGGGAAGTCCGCATGGGTGGTCTGACTGAAGCGGATGCCCTGAAGGTCATTGTCCAGTTTGATCGGGTCATTAAAGACTGCTTTGTCGTCGAACCACCGCGAGTATCCGATTTCGATCTGGCCGCAACGTTTATCAGACAATTCAATACCAAGCTCCGCGCAGGCGACGCGCTGCACCTGGCAATTGCCGCCAATCGCGCAACGGAAATGTTCTACACGCTCGATGAGCGCCTTCTTGCTGCCGCGCGGCTATTGAAGATTCCTGCGAGCCGCGGCATCAGGCGCTGAGCCCAGCACCGAAGCTCGGGTTCTGAACCGTCAGATCGTTGCCCACCCCGGCGATTCTCGATCGAGAATCCGCTTGATCGAGGCAAAAAACAGTTCCGACTGCTGCCGTTCGCCCGCGATCTGCGCGCCCACCCTGGCGCACAGGTCTTCGGGCACCTGCCGCAGTGGCTTGCCGGCTGCCATCTGGGTGGCGAGCATCTGGTGCATGCAGGCGCGCTCGAGGTAATAGAGATCATCAAACGCCCAGGCCAGGTTCGCCCCCACCACCGTGACGCCGTGGCTCGCCATGAACAGCACGTCGTTGTCCTTCAGCTGTGAGGCGATACGTTCGCCCTCGGCATCGTCGAGCGCCACGCCGTTGTAGTGATCGTCGTAGCCCACGCGCCCCCAGAAGCGCAGCGTGTTCTGGTTGCACCAGGCAAGCCGCCCGCCCTCCACCAGCGTAAGCGCCGTGGCATGTGGCATGTGAGTGTGCAGCACCGCTTTCGCCCGCGGACTGGTGCGATGAATCCAGCTGTGAATGAAAAAAGCGGTGGGCTCGAGCGCATGGCGGCCCTCCAGCACATGACCGCTGCCATCGATCAGCAGCATGTCGCCCGCGGTGACTTCCGACCAATGCAGGCCCTGTGGATTGATCAGATAGCGATCAGGTGCGAGTTCCAGGCTGAAATGGTTGCAGACGCCCTCATTAAACCCCAGCCGTGCAGCCCATCGGAGCGCGGCGGTCAGATCGATTCGCGCTTCGCGCAGGCGTTCGCGGTCGGGAAATGCTGAAGCGTCGGTTGTCGTGGTGTGCGCGGATGCATTCATGGCTGTTGGCCTCCTGGGTCGGCATTATTGCCGACAGCGGCCTCACTGCTAAAGTGATGAGCTCATTTCAGCCGTGGTTGCCATGCCCGCCCGTATCGACCAACTCCGCGACCTGATCCTGAAGGCCAAGCACGCCTACTACTTTGGCCCCGAGCCGATCATGTCCGATGCCGAGTACGACTCCCTCGAAGACGAACTCCGCCTGCTCGCCCCCGATGATTCGTTACTCGCCTTGGTCGGTTCGCCTGTGCCGGCTGACAGCATCCTCACCAAGGCCCGGCATGCGATGCCCATGGGCAGCCAGAACAAGGTCAATTCCGAAGCGGAGTTTCGTGCCTGGGTAGACAAAAGCGGCGGGCCGCCCCTCCATGTCAGCCTGAAGGGAGACGGCGCAAGCGCAGCCGCTTACTACCGCGATGGGCGTCTCGTTCAGGCTATTTCGCGCGGCGACGGGGTGATTGGCGAGGACATCACCGCCAACGCCATCCGGTTTCAGGGGCTACCCGCCTGGGTGGGCGCGGCCTTCACTGGAGCCATACGTTTCGAAGTGATCCTTACCGTGGCGGACTGGGCGCGAGTGGACCCGGCCCGCAGTAAAAACCCGCGCAATGCCGGCAGCGGCATCATGGGGCGAAAGAACGGTCATCAGTGTAATTTCCTGACTGCCTTCGCCTTTGACATCGATGAACAGCGTGAGGGGGCTTCGGTTCGTTTTGCGTCTGAATCCGACAAACTCGCGCGCCTTGCCGAGTTGGGCTTTCACCTCATTCCGCACGCGCTTTGCCAGACGGTGGACGATGCCATCGCCTGGTATCGCGACGTGGCTGCGCGCCGCGATACGCTCGCTTTCTGGATCGATGGGGTCGTGATCAAGATCGATGACGTGGCGCGCCAAGAGGCGCTTGGCGTTACAGCAGGTCGACCCAAGGGACAGGTGGCCTGGAAATTTGATTCTGCAGGCGCGGAAACGGTTCTGGAAGACGTGATCGTGAGCGGCGGCCACACCGGCTCACTGGTGCCCACCGCCCAGCTTCGCCCGGTAGATATCGGTGGCACGACGGTGAGCAGCGCCTCGCTCGCCAACTTTGATGAAATCGCACGGCTGGATGTGGCGATCGGTGACTCGGTCTGGCTGATCAAGGCGAACGACATTATTCCGAAGGTGATCCGCGTGACTGGGCGGCCACCCGACCGGCGTCCTATCCTCACCCCTGTGCAGTGCCCGTTCTGCGGGGGTGAGGTTGGCCGGCGCAAGACCACCTCGGGCGAGGAGGGCGTGATCCTCGAATGCCGGAACGCAGGCTGCCCCAAGAAGAGCACCGGGAAAATAGATCGCTGGATCACGAGCCTCGACATTCAGGGTATCGGCGATTCGGTGCTGGAGGCGATGCTGGAACGCTTCGGCATCGAAGACGCAGCCGACCTGTACTCACTCGGCGCACGCGCTACCGAGCTCGCCGAGCTGATCATCAATGACGACAAGGGCATTCGCCTGGGCGACAAGCGCGCCCGCACGATTCTCGATGCAATCGATGCCACCCGCACGCTCTCGCTCGCACAGTTCCTCGGGTCGCTGGGCATCGAGAGCGCGGGCGTTCGCCGGATCGAACTCATGATCGAGGCGGCGGGCGGTGATTTGGACACGCTCGATCAGTGGCGTGCAGGGCGGCTGCGCGAGGCTGACTTCGCCGAGCGCGTGGGGGTTCCAAACCTGGGCGGCCCGATTCAGGATGGCATTGATGCAATGGGCAACGTCATCGACAAAATGCTTGCGAACGGTGTGGTGGTCACGCTCCCGCAGCGTGATGTGCACGGTGATGACGCGGGGCGCGAGCCCGCGAAAACGGTGTGTATCAGTGGCAAGCTGCCAAGCGGACGAAAGAAGTCTGACTACGAAGCGCCCCTCGCCGCGGTAGGCATGAAGCTCGTGGACACCGTCACGCGCGAGACCACTTATCTGGTGCTTGCCAACCCGCAGTCGGCGAGCAGTAAGGCGGAGAAGGCGAGAAAGCTCGGAACCGAAGTGATTTCCGAAGAGGCGCTGATCGAGCTGGTTGGCGGTGCTCCGGCGGCCGCCTGAAGAGGCGCTCGCCTGCGCGGGTCGGCTCTCATCTCCTCGCTCAGGCGCTCAGCGGCTCAACCGGTAGGGCTCCTCAAAATCCCGGAAGTCCTGTTCAGCGAGGGCGTCCTGCATCCAGGCGCCGACCGCTTCCAGGTTTGTTACCCGGTCCATGTAGGCGCGAACATCGGCTGGCACAGGCAACTGGTAGGTGAGCAGACGCATCACGACCGGGGCATAGTAGGCATCGGCGATGCTGAATTGGCCGAACAACATGGGTCCTTTGGATTGCCTCAGTAGTTCGGACCACATCGTCACGATTCGATTCAGGTCGGTGCGTACCGCGGGCTTATCGCGCATAGCCAGCGCGCCAACTTCAGGCAAGCGTGCCTCGATGTTCATCGGGCAGGCACTGCGTAATGCCGAGAAGCCGCCATGCATTTCGGCGCAGACACTGCGCGCCCGCGCGCGGGCTGCGACAAGGCTGGGCCAGAGCTGGCGCTCAGGAAACTTCTCGGCCAGATACTCGGCGATGGCCAGCGTGTCCCAAATGGCGAGATCTGCATCGATCAATACGGGCACCTGACCGGCCGGGCTGACTTCGGCGATGCGTGTCTTGAACTGCGAGTCAGGGGAAAAACTATCAAAGCGCAGCATGACCTCTTCGAAGTCAATGCCCGATTGCCGCATCAGCACCCAGACGCGCATGGACCAGGAGGAGTAGTTCTTGTTCCCGATGACAAGCTTGAGCATGGTGGCTCCATTGAAAGGGGGCTGACCCGCCCTCAATCTGGAAGGATATTCCACCAAAACGGAGGCGGCCTGATTCTGCTTTCAGCGGGGCGCCTAAATGGCTAAAATGGCTAATTATTAAAGGGGCTGATCATGCGCGTTTCCGCCACTGAAGCCAAAAATCGATTCGGCAGTCTGTCGGCTCACGCCAAGCTAGAACCGATATTCGTGGAAAAGGCAGGGCAACTTGACACGGTGATTCTTTCCGCCGAGCACTACTACGCGCTGAAAGCCAACCACGACAAGACCAACCGTACCGCCCGCAGGAAGAAATTTGAAGCGGAGTACAGGGAATGGATTGCGGCACAGAACGCCCGCTTCGAAGCGCACGGCATTCCTGGTGCCGATCTGCGTCCGTGGTGACGAGTTCATGGCCCAGTACGATGTATTCGCCAATCCAAGCAGCAGCGCGGCGGACGGCATCCCGTATGTAGTGGTCATTCAGAGCGATCTGCTTGATGCGCTGGCAACCAGATTGACGGTGCCGCTTGCAGTGGTCGGCGCCGCGATCAAGGTGCCAACCGCGCTGTGCCCGGTCATTGTCGTCAAGGGTCAACGCATGTATGCACTTGCGCACTACGCCGCCCCACTGCCCGCGAAGCTGCTCCGACGTTCCGTGGACAATGTCGCCGCGCAGGGCAGCGTCCTGGTGTCCGCAATGGACGCGGTACTGTCGGGTCTTTAGGGTCGGCGCCCCGCTGTACTTTCGCGACAACACATCTCTCGCCGCCCACTCACCCCGCGCGTTTGCGGTATTCAAACGCTTTGTCAAAGCGCCCCAGGATGTATTCGCCGCAGCTCACCTCGGGATACTTCGCAGCAACCCCCGCCGTGGTCACTGGCACAATCGGCGTGTCGTAGTCGGGGTCGACGAACACAGCGATCGACAGCCGCTCGCGCCCCGAGCTGTTGATCACTCGATGCGGGTTCGACTTGAACACATCATTTGACCAGCGCCCCATCAGGTCGCCTGAGTTGATCACCAGCGTGCCCGGGATGGGGGTGGCGGTGACCCATTCGCCCCCACGCGTCGCAACCTGAAGCCCACCGACCGGGTCCTGATGCAAGAGCGTGATGACCCCGTAGTCGGTATGCGGCGCCACGCCATACTGCCGGTCGCCAAGCTCGGGCGGCTGCGGGGGGTAGTACACCAGTGAACCACGCGAAATCGGCTTCTCAAAGCGCTGGATGAAAGTGTCGTCGGGGGCGTGCAAGCTCACAGCGAGCGCGCGCAGCAGACGTTTGGCGCAGGCATGCGCCTCATCGAGATAGCGGTTCAAAACGGGTCGTAGCTCGGGCATGAAGGCGGGCCAGCGGTTCGGTCCGATCATGCGGTTTCCCGCCAGAAAGTCGGGGTCGTCCTCACCCACGTCCAGCCCCCAGATGAAGCTCTCCTTCAGATCGGGGCGCGCACGGTCAGACATCTTGGCTTCGCCCTGCTTGATATAGCCGCGATGCCTGCCAACTGGCTCGATTGAGAGCTTGTCTGCGAGCGGCGCCGCGAAGAAGCGCCTGGCGGTGGCATCCACCTCATCGATCAGCGACTGCGCAATACCGTGGCCGCTCACATAAAAGAAGCCGATCCGCGCGGTGGCTTCACGCATCTGTTCGCCCACTTCTTCGAGCGTCGCGCGATTCGGGTCGACCAGCCCGGACACATCAATCACCGGGATGTCATCGGCCGATACGACGCGTGCGCTGTGCCGGTTCATTCGTCTTCCTTGTAATAGCCGATCACATCGCCTTGGGTGGTCACACCCAGACCATTGAGCAGCCGGTTCGAATAGTTGAAATAGGCGCAGACCTGATTGACCTCGAGTATTTCGCCATCGTTACAGCCGGCTGCATGCAGCGCATCGATATCGGCCTTCTCCATGCGGGCGACACTGGTGGTGAGCTTGCCTGCGTAGCGGAGCAGTTGAAGCTCCTTGCCCTCGAACGCCTGCTCGGGTGTCCGCGCCGAAAGCGCGGCGTGAATAGCATCGGAACGAGCCTTGTCGCGAATCAGCCGCCGGGCATTGGACCAATGATGCGTGAGGCTGTAGGCGCATTCGTTGAGCATGCTTACGTAGGACGACACGACTTCAAGAAACCAGAACGGCAGCGTGTTGTCGGGGTTGTGCAGCACGCTTCGATAAAGCGCCACATGACCTTCCATCGTATGCGGTCGCAGGCTGTGCGCCTTCATCACGTTATCCACCGTACCGTGTGGTGTGGTCACTTTCTGATAGGCCGAGGCGAGCGATCCCTGCGCCTCTTCAAGGGGAATCATGCGGATCCAGGCAGACATCTGAGGGGCTCCAGGGCTGGGGTGATCAGGGTGCGGCGCTCGTAGCGAATACTGGGCGTGAGCGTGGATCAGGTGAGTTGGGGCGCACGCTGCGCTCAATCCGGAAGCGGCATCGGCCGAGGCGGGCGTGCGAACAGGCGCTTCACCATTGGCTCGAAATGCTCAAGCGGCGCACACTCATAGGCCGGATCCACCGTAGCCTGGTCGTAGCGCGCTACGAAGGTGGCCGCCCACTCGAAGTGCGGATGCCCGCGCCAGCGTTCGCGGGCCTGTTGATCGGCGTCGGGATGGTGATGCGCATGGACATCCTGAAAAATCGCATGCCTGCGCAGCATCCATTCATTGCGCTCACTCACATAAGCACCCAGCAGCGCCGCCGCGAATTCGCCATGCCGCTGCGGGCAGGCAATGAAGCCAATGTCATGGAGCAGCGCCACCACCACATCCTCCTCATCCAGACCGTCGCGCAGCGCCATGGTGGCTGACTGCAGGCTATGGCGATAGTTGTTCACCTGATAGCCGAAGGTGGCGTCGTGTTCGGAGGCCGCGAGCATGCGAAGCACGTGCTTGGCCTGCTCATCGGCGTAGTAGCGCGTGCGCTGGGTGCCAAGCAGATTCCAGTCTGCTCGAGTGAAGTCTTCCAGTGAAGTTTTCTCAACATATTGCCAATCGGGCAGGTAAAGCGGGCTTGCTTTCGGGTGTCCCTTCATTTTGATGCTCCCACCAGGGCCTGCGCGAGCCAGGCCTCGGTGGCCGGATGCCAGGGGGCAAGCCCTGCAGTGACGGCGGGGTGATCGGCGCTACGCGAAAGCCAGCCGGTGATCGATGCCGGCATGTCGAGCGGGTGGCCGAGCGCGTCCAAAAGGCGTGCCGCGAGCCGCAGGGTGACGGCAAAGCCGCAGTCGGCGGTGCTAAATGCCGCGCCCGCCATCCAGTGCGGTTCGCCTGATCGCAGTTGCTCGAGTTGTCGTAGGCGCTCCTCGATGGCGGCAGCCAACGTGGGCAGCGATTCGCGTCGGGCTGGATCGCGAATCAGCGGAAACAGGGCGCGCACGGCAGGCTCCACCGCCAGATCATGCACGCGGGCCAGCATGCGGATCCGCGCGCGGGTGGCAGCGTTGCCCGGTAGGAGCGCTGGCCCTTCGAAAGCTTCGTCGAGGTATTCAATGATCGCTTCGGATTCGGCCAACAGGAAACCATCATGGTCGATGGCCGGGATGGTGCCGGTCGGGATGATGGCCCGCCAGGCATCGGATCGGTAACCGCCTGGTGGCGGCCTTTCGTCAAACGCAATGCCCTTGGCATGAAGCGCGATCCGCACCTTGGTGCTGAAAGTGGAAACAGGTAGCCCGTAGAGAATCAGCATGTCAGTGCTCCGCTTCAAACGCAGCCACGTCCTGCACGGCATCGACCACCGCCGCGGCGAGCAGCGCCTCGCCCTGCTCGCGAGTAGCAAGCAGGGAATGCGATCCGACCCGGCCATCGGGGAAGGCCCCGCGATGGGTCCTTTGGTCGAAATGATTGTCGCCGCCGTGGTCGCGCAGGAACGCAGCATTGAGCGCGGGTGGCGCCTCGAGCGCGTGCTGCGCTCCTTCGCTGCGCGCGCGCTCGCTGGCCGCTGGCTCAGCCGCCATCGCGATGGCAATTTCACTAGGTGTGGCGTGAAGGCCTTCGTGTGCGCCGTACCACTCGCGCCTCAGCAGGTCGACCTGCGGATACTCCCACCAGCTGCGCAGACGGCAGCGAGCCATCCGGGCGCCCTGCATCCTCGCGCGTTCGAGATAAAAATCCTGAAACGCCGCGCGCGCCACCCCGATATTCGCGCCATGACCGTTCAGGCAATAGATCCGCTCAAACCCTTGGTCGGCTAGCGCATGCAGCATGTCCAGAATGAGTGCGAGGAGAGTGCTCGCCCGCACCGCGATGGTTCCCGGAAAACCCAGGTTGAACTGTGCGACCGTATGCGCAAGCGTTGGCGTGACCAGCACGCCAGTGCGCTCACCCAGTCGGCCCGCAATCGTCTGCGCACAGAGCGAGTCGGTGCCAATCAGCCCGACCGGTCCGTGCTGCTCGGTGGACCCCAGCGGCAACACGATGGTGCGCGATCGCTCCAGGTATTGCGCCACCTGCGCCGAGGTGCTGAGGGCGAGTTGCATGGTGATGGCCTCGTCCGACTCGCCTTAACGCTGATGACGCGACATCCGGCGCTCGAGCGCGCGCACGCCCCAGGAAGTGAGCAGGATGAGTACCAGATACTCAAGCACCAGCATCGTGTAGATCTCGAGCGGGCGATATTCGGTCACATTGAGTTCATTGGCGCGGCGTGTCAGTTCCTGAAGACCGATCACCGAGACCAGTGAACTCATCTTAAGCACATACACAAACTGATTGCCGAGCGCCGGCAGAATGGTGCGAATGGCCTGCGGGAATATCACCAGGCGGAACGTGTGCCAGCCCGACAGACCCAGCGAGCGCGCTGCCTCGGTTTGACCGCGCGGCACCGACTGAATGCCCGCCCGAAAGACTTCAGCTTCGAAAGCGGAATCAGAGAGCGCAAGCGACAGCACCCCTGCTGTGAAGGCGCCGAACTGCAGCCCGGTGATGACCGGCAGACCGTAGTACACCCAGAGGAGCAGCACCAAAAGCGGAATGGCACGCAAACATTCCACGTACACCCGAGAGGTGCCGCGCAGCAGCCGCGAGGACGACATGCCGGCGAGCGCCATG
>CAIPNM010000009.1 GCA_903866395.1 uncultured bacterium | reverse complement strand
CAGGGGTTTGAGCCATGCTGAATATTGCTTGTCGACTTACATGCGGCCAGGAAACAACTTCGCCGCCGCGTCGGCGATGCATTCTGCGTTCGGCGTTGACGCGGCCCGCGGGCGAGATTGGACCACCACGCGCAGCAGATCAAGAATTCCAGGTTGATGGCCCATTTACCCGCGGGCTCCTGTCAGCCGCACCGTGGTACCCGCGGCTTTTTCATGCATGAGCAGCAGGCTGGAGCAGTCCTTGCGCCCCAGGCCGGCTTCGACCGCCTTCGCCATGATGTCCATCGTGGCTTGGCCGACAGGTACCGAGCAATCGTAACGATGCGCGAGCTCGATGGCGAGGCGAAGGTCCTTGTGACCCAATGAGATCATGAAGCCGGGCTCGGTATTGCCAGCAAGTGCAAACTGCGGGTAGACCTGAACCGCCTGCGCGTTTGACGCCATGGTCGAGCTGAAAACCTGCAACATGTGTTCGGGCGTCAACCCAGCCTTCTTTCCGATCACGAATGCTTCTGCGGAAATTGCATTGCAAGCCATAGCAACATAGTTGTTGACGCATTTCGTCGCTGTGCCGTTGCCCAATGGGCCGCAGCGGATAAACGTGTCCCCCAAATGTTCGAAGACCGGCATCATGGCGTTGATGTCGACATCGTCGCCGCCAATCATGAGAACAAGCTTTCCCTCACGAGCGTGCTTCGTTGTGCGGCCAACTGGACAATCGATCACTTTCGCACCTGCTTCGGCCAACCGGGCGCCGACCCGCCGAGTGGTGATCGGATCAATGGAGCTCATGTCGACGTAGTAAGTCCCGGCCCTGATTCCGTGCAGCACACCATGCTCACCCAATGCCACTTCTGCAGCGTCCCGTGCATCGGGCACCATGGTGAACACCGCTTCCGCGTGTTCTGCGGCTGCCTTGGGCGACGCCGATTCGCGCGCCCCCACCGCAATTAGCGGGGCCATCGAATCTCGATTGACGTCGAATACCGTCAGGTCGTAGCCCGCTTGCAGCAGGCGTTCGGCAATCGGCTTGCCCATTGCGCCGAGACCGATGAAGGTGATTCTTCTCATGCCGAGCTCCATTTTTTTGGTGCGATCCGCTTCGCGCAGCACTGCGACCATCTGTTCTTCGCGATATCGACCCCTGATAGCACTTGTCGTCTTATATGCGGCCAAAAAACAACTTTGCCGCCGCGTCGGCGATGCGCTCCGCATTCGGAATCAGGGCTGCCTGAAGGTGAGGGGCTGCCGGCATTCGGACGTCAGGTGTCGTGATCCGTCGCAGCGCAAGCGGAGAATGACGCCCCCGCAACTCGGAGATTCGCATTGCGACCTCGGCGCCAAACCCGCCCGTTCGCACGGCCTCGTGAACGACGAGCACCGTGCCCTTGCAACGGTCGACTACGTCAGCCACAGTTTTCTCATCCATCGGGGAGAGCCAGCGCAAGTCAAGAACCGAAGCGCTGATTTTCATGTCGGCAAGAATATCCGCTGCTGAAAGTGCCTGATGCAACATGGCGCCCCAGGTGATGATGGCCACATCGTTACCTTCGCGATGCAGCTTGGCTTTTCCGATCGGTTGCACAGATTCGTTGCGCGTAACGTGACCCTTCATCTGGTACAAGCCGCGGGATTCGATCACAACACACGGGTCCGGGTTGGCAGAAGCCTGTCGAATCAAGTCGTACGCATCTTGCGGAGTGGCGGCCAATGCAACATTCAGCCCTGGAATGTGGGCCAGCAACGCTTCCAAGGACTGCGAATGCTGCGCACAAGACCCAGGTGTTGCACCTTGTTGCGTTCGCATGACCATTGGCACCGATGCTTTGCCTGCGGTGATGT
>CAIPNM010000008.1 GCA_903866395.1 uncultured bacterium | reverse complement strand
GTGCACAAGACCGGGAGCCTGGAAGCGGGTCTGCCGGGCACGCCTGGTAAAGGCCTTACGGTCACCTACGATCACGGCAATTTGTTCGCGCGGATCGGGCGCGAGCAGAATGTGAATTTCACGACCAGTGATCAGACCCGGCTTGCCGCGGGCTTTCGGTTCTGACCGCCACGACTGGTCATCGCTTGCGGCCTAACGTTTTTCAAGCGCGGTGATGCGATAGCGAGTCCCTTCCGCGATCACGCGAAATCGCACCGTATCGCCGGGTGCGAGCGAGTCGATCATCTTGGTGTCGGACACATGGAACACCATCGTCATAGGGGGCATGTCCAGGCTGCGGATGTCGCCATGGCGTAGCGTCACGCGGCCCTGTTCACGATCGAGGCGGCGAACCTCGCCATCGACCCATTCAGACTCCTGCGCGCCTGCGGCGGGTGTCTGGGTGCCGGTGGCGGCGCTGGGTGCGGGCGTTGCCGGGTTGGAATGGCCGTGATGGCGATGGCCCGTATGTTGGGCGATGGCGTTGCTGCCAAGAGCGAGGCCGAGGGTGAGGCAAAACGCGAGGCAAAGCGTGCGGCCGGTGGAGTGGCTGGTCGTGCGGCCCGTCGTGCGGCCCGTCGTGAGGCCGATTGCTGCGGTCATCAAGGAAGGTTTCATGGGGATTCCCGATTGAGGTTTTGGTAATGGGTCAGTGCTGGTGGTTGCGCCCGCCGCCCGGTTTTTTCACCTGAACATCCACGCCGCCCGCGGGCGACGGTACGGCCCCGGTGCGGTTGATCTGAGGAAGTTCGCCGTTGAACTCGTAGGCCACCGATCCGGGCGGATGGTTGAACCAGCCCGGGTCGCGATAATCCCCCGCAGGCTGGTCGCGGCGAACCTTCAACACGCTGAACATGCCGCCCATCCCAAGCGCACCAAATGGCCCCTGACCGGCCATCATCGGGGCGGTGTTGTCCGGCAGTGCCATGTCCATCTCGGTCATATCTTTCATGCCGCGCTCGCCCATCACCATGTAGTCGGGGATCAGCCGCATGATGCGGCCCGCCACGCCACGGTGATCGATACCGATCATGGTGGGTACGCCGTGGCCCATCGCGTTCATGGTGTGATGACTCTTGTGGCAGTGAAACGCCCAATCGCCTTCTTCGTCCGCAATGAATTCCATTTGACGCATCTGGCCCACCGCGATGTCGACCGTGACTTCAGGTTGACGCGCCGCGAGCGGCGCAGGGCCGCCGTCGGTACCCGTCACCACAAACTCATGGCCGTGCAGGTGGATGGGGTGGTTGGTCATGGTGAGATTGCCCACCCGCAGTCGCACCCGTTCGCCCTGTCGCGCCACCAGTGGATCAATGCCCGGAAAGATACGGCTGTTCCAGGCCCACAGGTTGAAGTCGAGCATGGTCATCACGCGGGGGGTGTAGCTTCCCGGGTCGATGTCATAGGCACCCAGCAGAAAACAGTAATCGCGGTCGACCTCAGCAATCAGTGGATGGCGTTCCTTTGGATGCGTGACCCAGAACCCCATCATGCCCATCGCCATCTGAACCATTTCGTCGGCGTGCGGGTGATACATGAAGGTGCCCGGACGACGCGCCTCGAACTCGTAGACGAAGGTTTTGCCAGGTGGAATACCTGGCTGCGTGAGTCCGGTGACCCCGTCCATGCCGTTGGGCAGTCGTTGACCATGCCAGTGAACGCTGGTGAATTCGCCCAGCCGGTTGGTAACAAAAATTCGTACCCGGTCTCCTTCAACCACCTCGATCGTGGGGCCCGGACTCTGGCCGTTATAGCCCCACAGATGGGCGCGAAAGCCCGGTGCCATCTCTCGAACTACGGGCTCGGCAATCAGATGAAATTCCTTCACGCCGTCGCGCATGCGCCAGGGCAGCGTCCAGCCGTTCAGAGTGACCACCGGTCGATAGGGCCGTCCGTTGGGCGGGTCGAGCGGCGGTTGCGTAGCGGCCCGAGTCTGATTCACCGGCTCCGGAAGCGCGGCAAGCGCGACGCGGCTGACGGCTGCGGCACTGACGGCCGCGCCAGCGATCGATGCACCGCCTAGAAATTTTCTTCGTGTGACCATGTTGAAGCTGTCCTTGTCAGGTTGCGGTCTGGCGCTTGGGTCAGTGCGGGTTGGCGTGGGCCGGTGCGCTGTCGGGACGGGTGAGTGCGGGCGCGAGGGGAAGTGTCGCGACCGGCTTGCCGATCAGCGCCATCTCCAGTTCGGACTGCGCCAGCCAGAAATCGCGCAGGGCATCAATCGCGGCATTCACGCTTGCGATCTGCGCGCGCGCATCGGCCAGCAACTCGAACACGCCGATCAGCATGCCGTTGTAGCGCAGCAGGTTCTCCTCGGCGATCCGCTGCCGAAGCGGCACGATCTGCTCCCGGTGGTAGCGGGCCATCTCCCAGGTGCTCTGGCGGGTCGACCAGGCTTCGCGAACTTCCGAACGGGCATTGATGGCGACGTCGGCCGCCCGATTGAGTGCCTGACGATAGACAGACTCGGCACGCGCGACCCGTGCATGACCGCTGTCAAAGACCGGTAACTCCAGGCTGATCTCCCACCCGGTTTTAACCGGGGCTTCGTTGGAGCGCTCGCGCTCTGCGCCAATCTCGAGGACGTTGATGAAGCGGGTGGCGCGCGTGAGACCCAATGCGCTTGCCGTGCGCTCGGCGGCAAGCCGTGCGCCCTGCACATCCAGCCGCTGGGCGATGGCAAGCGACTCGAGCGCCGTGCGCTCCTCAAGCGCGGTGGGCAGATCGGGCAGACGCTCGGGCAGACGATAAGCGGTCTGCGCACCCCAGAGTCCAAGCAGTCGTGTGAGCCGTTCGCGGCTTGCTTTCTGCGCCTGCTCGGCGCGCGCGAGATTGAGCGTGGCGTCGGCCTGAAACGACTGCTCGCGGGCGTGCTGGAGCTTATTGAAGTTGCCCGCAGCGGCCATCCGGCGCGCGAGCTCCGCACTCACGGCCGCTGCCTCCATCACCTGCCGCGCATAGCGAACCGACTCGGCTGAGGCGACCGCCAGAACCCAGGCCCTGCGAACCTCGGTCGCATGGGTGATCGCACGAAGAGCGGTGTCGGCCTGTAGCTGCGCGATCCGCCGCGATTCGACCTCAGCCACGAGCGGCAGCGCGAGCAGTCGTGCCAGATTGAAGTGGAGTGCGAGGCCGCTCTCGATCTCGGCGCCGCGCTGGGTACGACCAATACTGATACCGGGGTTGGGCAGACTGAGCGCGCGCACCCGGTCGGCCTCGGCAATTCCGAGTTCGTCAAAGGCGGCCTGTAGTCCGCGATGGTTGAGAAGCGCGAGTTGTACAGCGGTGTCAGCCGAGAGCGGTCGCGCGAGCAGGTCGCTCACGCGCTCATCGATCAGCTGCCGGTGGGTCTCGTCGCGTGCCCATTGAAGGTCCTTGTTCAGATGCTGACGAACGGTCTGATTGACCTGATCAAAGCCGGCGTCAGGTCGGGGGGTGGCACAGCCGGCGAGCAGCGCGGCGGTCACCAGTGCTGCGGGGGTCAGCCTGGCCGTGCGATCACGGGGGTGGGTGGGGGGCATGGTGCGCTCCGCGGATCAGTGATGGCTGTGGCCGGCTGCAGGCTTGCCTGGCGCCACCGGGGCGGGCGGCGGCGCTTCTGGCTCTTTTGCCTCGCGGGCGTAGGCGCGCCAGCCGCCGATGCGGTTCACCGTGTCGTTCGCTTCGCGCCATGATCCCACCGGCGTCTCCGATAATGAAGGCGCGGTGGTGAGCGCGGACGTGTGGGTGAGCGGCGGCACGGGCGCCGCGGGATCCAGCGGATCCGGGCGGCCCATCGCAACCGCGGGAAGCCAGATCAATGCCGCGACGAGACTGCGTAGGGCGGTGCTGCGTCGCACGAGAGACAAGCGTGGATGCAGGGGTGTCATCCCGTTCTCCTCAAAAAGAGCCGACAAGCGCCAGCCCTAACGGGACAGGCGGTTCAGTGCGAGGGGGCGTGATGGCCGCCTGAGGGGTAAGCGCGAGCGCCACCGCGTGGGTGGCGTCATTGCGCCGGGCTCAGGCAGCAAAGAAGGATCGAGGGGGGCGGTCGAGCGTGTGAGGCGCGACGCTTCGAAAACGCGCATCGCTGTCAGGCGGGCTGCTGGTGCTTCCCGCTGGAGGCACGAGGGCGAATGGAGCCGGGATGAGCAGCAGACAGCAAAGCGCGCACGTATTGCAGGAGGGAGGGAGATTCGAGAGGTCGGATGGTTCGTTCGATGAAGACTGGCAGGCCGAGCAGGTGGGCGCCGCGTGGTGTGCACACGCCGTTTCGGTAGAGGCCGATCCGTTGGTTGGGGTGCCGTGGGAGGCAGCCGCCATCGGGTGCTCGCTGTCAGCGAGCATAGGCTGTGCCGCATGGGGGGCCACATGCGCCGCGTGCACTGGATGCCAGTCCGAGTGCGGGTCGTGCAGGCGAATCATGCCGGCCAGCGCCTGCAGCGGCAGGACCAGCATGAGGCACCAGCAGACGAAGTGACGAACTGTGTTTCCCATCAGGGGCTCGGTGATTGCCAGTCAGTGTAAGCCAACCCCTCGCCGCCTGGTCAATGGCTTCGCAGCCGGCGGGGCGATCGGTATAATGCGCGCAAATATCGTTAGATGTCTAATCATTCCGGGAGTCGCCAGCATGATGACCGCCGAAGACAACGACCTCCTTTGCCGCGTGGTCGGTGATGCGCCCATGGGGCAGTTGATGCGCCGGCACTGGCAGCCGGTTTGCCTCAGCGAGGAGGTGCTTGATCCCGACGGCCCACCGGTGAAGGCGCGCGTTTTTGGTGAGGACCTGGTCGTGTTTCGCGACAGTGATGGCCGGGTGGGCGTGCTCGAGGAGCGCTGTCCGCATCGCCGGGCCTCGCTGGTCTATGGCAGAAACGAGGAAGGGGGCTTGCGTTGCCTCTATCACGGTTGGAAGTTCGATGTTTCGGGCAAGGTGCTTGAAATGGTTTCCGAACCTGCCTCGAGCGGGTTTGCCGATCGCATCACCCATCGCAGCTACCCGTGCCTGGAGTGGGCAGGTCTGGTGTGGGGCTGGTTCGGTCCGGCCGATCAAGTGCCCGAATTTGTGCCGCCGCGCTGGGCGCCAACCGCTGAAGCGCGGGTCAGCATCGCGAAGGTGCTCATCCCCTGCAACTGGGCGCAAATCCTCGAGGGCGCGATCGATTCCGCGCACAGTTCGAGTCTGCATTCGTCCGACATGGTGCCCGCCCGGGTCGATGGCGCCAAAGCCACTTCGCAGCTCTGGCTGCGGCCGTCCACCGACAAGGCGCCGCGCCTGCAGGTGGACATGGACACCTATGGCTTTCGCTATGCGGCCATCCGCCGTCCGATCAAGGATGCCGCCGCGCAGGATTACATCCGCTCCACCGTATTCGTGGCGCCGGCCACGGTACTGATTCCCCCGAATAATCTCTACAACGTTGCCAATATCAACGTGCCGATGGATGACACCAATACCGCTTTCTATTTCATCGCATGGGGGCATCCGTCGCAGACCCCGGAAGTGGAAACCTGGCGCAAGTTCCTGCGGCAGACCGTTGGGGTAGACCTCGACAGCGAATACCGTCCGCTTCGCACCGAGGCCAACCGTTTCTGGCAGGACCGTCAGGCGATGAAGGCGGGCAACTTCACCGGCATCACCGGTTTCCCGAACCAGGATATTGCGATGTGGCTCACGATGGGCCCGATCGCCGATCGTTATCACGACCGCCTGGGGGCGAGCGACCTCGCGATCGTTGAATTCCGGCGCCAGATGTTGGCGGCGGTACGGGCGTTTTCAGAAGGTTCCCCCGCGATCGGCACGGGCGACCAGGCGATTCCGTTCCATGTTTGCTCGTATCAGGCGATCGTGCCCAAGAGTGTTGACTGGCGTGCCTTTGACGCTCGCTACGTCTGGCCCGACGGCACCGAGCGGACTGAGCTCGAGCCGTCGTATTCGGTGCGCGCCTAAACCCGTCAGCCACGCCCAGATCAGTTTGCCCTAACAAGCCATGCGCCGATTGGGCGCCGACAGGAGACCCATTTTCATGAATAAGCTTCGTATCTCGGTGGCGGTCGGCGATTACGACCGGACGCGCCCACTGGTTGATGGCCGCGTGCTGGTCGACGGCGCTGATCCGGTCTACATGCTGCTCACGCCCGAGGAGATGTTTTTCCGCTCCATGCGCCATGAATCATTCGATGTCTGCGAGCTTTCGTTTTCAAGCTACGCGGTGCGAACCGCGCGCGGTGACTGCCCCTATGTGGCGATTCCGGTCTTTCTGTCGCGCATGTTTCGCCACACCTCGATCTATGTTCGCAAAGACCGTATCCATCGCCCGGAAGATCTGAAGGGACGGCGGATGGGGCTACCCGAGTATCAGCTCACCGCCAACGTCTGGGCGCGCGCCATCCTGCAGGACGACTACGGTGTGGCGCCCGAAGATATCCGCTGGGTGCGCGGTGGCATCGAAACACCAGGACGCCCGGAAAAGATCGCGCTCAACCTTCCGCCCGGGGTGGTGATCGAATCAGCACCCGAAGGTGTGACCATCAGCGAACTCCTCAACCGGGGTGATATCGACGGCTTCATGGCGCCGCGCCCACCGTCGCGCGAGGCGCTCGCGAACCCTGCTATCGGCTGGCTATTCGATGATCCGACCGCGACGGCCAAGGACTACTTCCGTCGAACCGGCGTCTTCCCGATCATGCATGTGGTGGGAGTGCGTAAGACGCTGGTGGAGGCGCATCCCTGGTTACCCGGCGCGCTGCAGAAGGCGTTTACTGCGGCCAAGAATGTTGCGCTCGAGGAGCTGAACGACACCTCGGCCACCAAGGTCACCATGCCGTTTGTTGAAGAGCAACTGAAGGCCGCGCGCGACACGTTGGGACCGGACTACTGGTCTTACGGTGTGGCGGGTAACGAGTCGGCGATCGACACCTTCCTTCGGCATCATCATTCGCAGGGCCTGTCCTCGCGCCGTCTAAGCGTGGAGGAAGTGTTCCATCCCTCTACTTACGAGAGCTTCGCGGTCTGAGGGCGGGCCCGCCTGGCGAGCTGATTTCATCGTCTGCCAGGTTCTCGATCATGGCGAGCAGCGCGCGGCGGGTGCGGGCCACGGTGTCCGCATCCAGTCCGCGCATGCTGATCCGGTTGACCTCGACCGCAAGCGGCACCAGCTGTTTTTCAAGCGCCCGTCCAGCCGGTGTGAGGAAAACATGCATGTTCTTGCGGTTGCCCGCAATCTGCCGCCGCTCAACCAGACCTTTCTCCTCCATGGCCTTCACCGCGGTGAAAGTGGTGGGTTCCATCACGCCGGCCTGCTCGCTCAACTCGCGCTGGGTGAGGCCGTCGCGGGTCCAGAG
>CAIPNM010000007.1 GCA_903866395.1 uncultured bacterium | reverse complement strand
GTTCTCTGCTTCCAGCGCAGGCACCCGTGCGAACTCCCCCATGTTGTTCGTCACCAGCACCAGGCCTTCGCTGCGGGCGTGCGCTGCAATGTGCATGTCGTTCACACCGATAGGCTGGCCAAGTTTTTCCAAGGCGGCGCGAATGGCTCCGTAATGTTGCGCCGCCTTGGGGCCATAGGGCAGAACTTCTAGGCGACTGCAAAAGTCCTCGATAGCGGCTAGGTTCTCGCTCACCCGGCTGCTTTTCTCCGCACCGTGCAAGAGTTCGGCGAGGGTAACGGAGGAAATTGCCATGCGGCTGGCGTTGGTGTTGAAAGTGGAAAGCACCTCGACAGGTCGCCGCTTCAACACATATATGACGATGTTGGTGTCCAGCAGGTATCGCAGCATCAGAGCGCCTCCCGCTCCGGCTGGTGCTGGGTGGCGCGCTCGGGCAGGAAGTCGTCGCTAACTGTGGGGCAAACCAGAAAGAAGCTGTCCCAGGTTTGGCCTAGGGGTGAGATGATGCGCTCGTTACCTTTGACGCGAATCTCTACCTTTTGGACACCCTCGGGTAGACGCACGTCCAAAGGGAGACGAACGGCCTGGGTACGGTTATTTACAAAAACAGTGCCGATGGACATGATGACCCCCAAGAAAAGTATATAGCAATTGTATATGGCAGCTCCGCAGTGGTCAATTGGGCGTTTTACAAAGGTCTCGGTTCCACTGAGTTAGCCCCAGTAAAGACTGTCACAAACACTGATTCCATGACCCGGGGAGGTTCCTGTGCACATGATGTTGCCGCCGATCCAATATTGACCAGAGGGGGATGCGGCAACAAACTTGGTTCAAAGCCCGTTTTCGATAAACCCGCAAATGCACGGCTCGGAACCAAGTCCGAAAAAGTCATGAGGTTTTGAGACAACCGGGGTTTGAGACGACTTTCACGGGCCGCTGCCAGAGGTCCCAGTCAGGAGCCCAAATCAAAAAGCCCCGCGTGGTGCGGGGCCTGAGGATGCCTCAAGGCCTGCTGAGCAGGTTTGAGGTCTTTGTACTGGCGGAGACGGAGGGATTCGAACCCTCGATCCAGGTTTTGCCCAGATGCTCCCTTAGCAGGGGAGTGCCTTCGACCACTCGGCCACGTCTCCTGGCTTCGATAACTTTCGCTCTCGATGCCGGCTCAGCTTGAGATTGTACCTTGCCTTCAGGCCGCGGCGGGTTGGTCGAGTTCGAAGGCCTTGTGCAGCGCGCGTACAGCGAGCTCCATGTACTTGTCCTCGATCACCACCGAGATCTTGATTTCCGAGGTGGAAATCATCTGGATGTTGATGCCTTCCTGCGACAGCGTGCGGAACATGAGGCTGGCAATGCCCACATGCGACCGCATGCCAATGCCCACCACCGATACCTTGGCGATCTTGGGGTCGCCCACGATATCGCCCGCCTGGATACGCGATTTGACCGTGTCGTTCAGGACGGCCATGGCCTTCTGATATTCGTTGCGATGCACCGTAAACGAGAAATCGGTGTTGCCGCCCACGCTCGCGTTCTGAATGATCATGTCAACGTCGATGTTGGCCTCGGCCACCGGTCCAAGGATCTGGTAGGCGATACCAGGCCGATCGGGAACATTGGTGACTGTGATCTTGGCTTCGTCGCGATTGAATGCAATCCCGGAAATGACTGCCTTCTCCATCTGCTCGTCTTCCTCGAATGTGATCAACGTGCCCGATGCGGCCTCAGTGGCCAGATCGATGTCGGGCGGGGTGAGACTGGACAACACCCGCGTCTTGACCCGGTATTTGCCGGCAAACTCCACCGAACGAATCTGCAACACCTTTGAGCCCAGGCTCGCCATCTCGAGCATTTCCTCGAAGGTGACGCGCGCGAGCCGCCTCGCTTCGGGCACGACGCGCGGATCCGTGGTGTAAACACCATCCACGTCGGTATAGATGAGGCACTCTTCGGCCTCAAGCGCCGCGGCGACCGCCACCGCCGAGGTGTCCGATCCGCCTCGGCCCAGCGTGGTGATGTTGCCGCTCGCATCAACGCCCTGAAACCCGGTGATGATCACCACCCGGCCCGCGCCCAGATCAGCACGCACGCGCGAATCGTCGATCGACTCGATGCGGGCCTTGGTGAACGCGTTATCGGTGCGAACGGGCACCTGCCAACCCGCATAACTCACGGCGGGCACGCCAACCGCCTTCAGTGCCATGGCAAGCAAGCCCACCGACACCTGCTCGCCTGTGGAGGCCAACATATCGAGTTCGCGCGGATCGGGCTGAGATTGGATTTCCTTGGCAAGCCCAATCAGCCGATTGGTTTCGCCCGACATGGCAGAGGGCACCACCACCATCTGGTGCCCGGCCGCATGCCACTTGGCCACCCGCTGAGCAACATTCTTGATGCGCTCAACCGAGCCCATCGAGGTGCCGCCGTATTTATGAACAATTAAAGCCATGAGTGTTGCGGCCCTTGGCCGCCCAGCGCAAAGCCTTCAATTATAGTCCATCACCCACAAGCGTCGAGGGTCTTCGTGGTTTAGAACACGCACCGACACGCTCACTAAAGCGGGTACGCCGCCCGCCCCCAGGGCCACGCTTTCCGCTGCCGCACCCAGCCCCGCTACGCCCAACGTGACCTCGCCCACCCTCACCTCAGGCAGCCACCCGCGGAGCCAGGGCGGCACCCCTAGCTCCTGCCAGCGCTTTCGCACCTCGCGCGAGCGCGACTTCGCGGCAGGCCTCACCCGCAACCGCGCCGAGGGCGCACAAAGCACAATCGGTCCCCGTTCGAGTAAGGCGCGATCCACCATGAACCCGGCGTTTGCATCTCCCGGCTGACTCACGCAGAGCTCAAGGCCCCAATGGGAAACCCCAAGCGCCGACTCACCTGCCCAGCGACCTCTCCACTCCCCCGGTGCGGGCCGATCGGGCCGCAGAACAGCCTGCGGTGACAGCGCCTGCAACCGATCGCGATAACGCACCACGCACCAACCGGCATGGCGCCAGAGCGCGTGCGCGGAGGTGGAATCGAACACCTGGATGAGAAGCGCCGAAAGCCGCGCCTGCGAGGGTACGGGCGCTCCCCGCTCGCGCAGCCAATGCCGGACCGCATTCGCCTGCCGCGCGCGCGACAGCGTCTCGAGCGCGGACAGCCGCAGCACGCCCCCCGCATCCACCGCCTGCGCCAGGTCGATCTGCGCCCACTCACGCGCGAGCTCGGCCGCCTCCGCAATCAGACCAGCACTGCGCGCGGCATTGGCCACAAAGGCGGGCGCCACTCCGACAAGCGTGGGCATCACCTGCGCGCGAAGCGCTGATCGGAGGCGCGCAGGATCGTCATTCATGGGGTCATTGATCACCGCAAGCGCATGCCGCATGCAGTAGTGGCGAAGACTTGCGCGCGACAGCGACAGAAACGGCCGGATGAGCCGTATCCCGTCGCGATCGATCTCCGGCTGCATCCCCGACAAGCCATCCGGACCACTGCCACGGGCCAGGCCGATCAGCAGCGTCTCTGCTTGATCATCGGCATGGTGCGCGGTGAGCACGGCCACCGCGCCCGCTTCCCGGGCGCAGGCATCCAATGCCCGATAGCGATGCTCGCGAGCCCAAGCCTCCACCGACTCGCCCCGCGCCGGACGGCCATCAAGCCGCCGCAGGTCGAAGGGCACACCGAGCCGGTGCGCGGCGCTCGCACAGTGCGCGGCGAACGCGTCGGCTGCCGCCTGCAGACCGTGATGCACGTGACAGGAAATAAGACATTCAGGAGGAACCGCCGCTACGCAGGCATGAAGCAAAGCAGTGGAATCTGCGCCGCCGCTTGCAGCAACCACCAGCCGCGCATCAGCGGGCAGCGCGGCAAGCGCCTGACGGATTGCCTGAACGACCGGATCGTCGGGGGTCATCAGGCAACGCGCGCTCAGCTTGCTCCGAGTTCCTTGAATTTGCCGTAGGCGAGGATGCGGTCGTGCCGCTGACGAAGCAGCGTCTTCACATCAATAGCCTGTAGTTGGCGCAGCGCATCCGAAATGGCACGCCGAAGCAGCTGCGCCATCTGCTGCGGGTCACGGTGCGCGCCGCCGAGCGGCTCGCTCACGATGCGGTCGATGAGGCCGAGGGCCTTCAGCCGGTGCGCGGTGATACCGAGTGTCTCGGCCGCATCGGGCGCTTTCTCCGCGCTTTTCCATAGGATGGCCGCGCAACCCTCGGGCGAAATCACCGAGTAGATGGAGTACTGCAGCATGAGCACTGTGTCACCCACCGCAATGGCGAGCGCACCGCCCGAGCCGCCCTCGCCGATCACCGTGGTGACAACTGGCACGCGCAGCGCCGCCATCTCGATGAGATTGCGCCCAATGGCCTCGGACTGATTGCGTTCCTCCGCACCAATGCCGGGAAACGCGCCCGGCGTGTCCACGAAAGTGAGCACCGGGATTTCAAATTTTTCCGCGAGCTTCATCAGCCGCAAAGCCTTGCGATAACCCTCGGGGCGCGGCATCCCGAAATTGCGATAGCCGCGCTCGCGCGTGTCACGCCCCTTCTGGTGCCCGATCACCATGACGGGTTGGCCGTTGAAACGCGCAAGGCCGCCCACGATGGCAGGGTCGTCGCCAAACGCACGATCGCCATGCAGCTGGTGAAAGTCGGTGCAAAGCGCAGCGATGTAGTCGAGCGTGTAGGGGCGCTGCGGGTGTCGTGCCACCAGGGCCACCTGCCAGGGCGAGAGCTTGGCGTAGGTATCCTTCAGGAGGGTCTGGCTCTTTTTCTTGAGGAGATCGACCTCCTCGGCAATGTCGATCGCCGAGTCTTCCTGCGCAAAGCGCAGCGCCTCGATCTTCTGTTCAAGATCGGCGATGGACGCTTCGAAATCAAGAAAGGTTGTCTTCATCAGTACTCCACCGGCAACGGATCGAGGCTGCGCCACAGATACCAGGTAGCTACCGTGCGCCAGGGGCGCCAGCGCTCGCCAAACTGGCTGGCATGCGCCCGGCTGACTTTTTCTCCATCACCATATGCACAGCCGATTCCGCGAAGCAGCCCAATGTCATCAACGGGCAAGACATCGGGGCGGAGCAGATTAAAAATCAGAAACATCTCTGCTGTCCAGCGCCCGATGCCGCGAACGGCCGTGAGTTCGTTGATGATCGCCTCATCCGGGAGATCAGGCCAGCGCTCCGGATCGACCCGCCGCTGGACGAACCCCGCCGCCAGGTCGCGGATGTATTCAGCTTTACGCTCGGATAAGCCGCAGCCACGAAGCGTGGTCATGCGCATGCGCGAAACCCGCAGCGGCTCCACCGTGCGCGCGGCCTTGGAAAAACGGTCCCAGACGGTCTGCGCGGCCTTCACCGAAATTTGTTGCCCCACCACCGAGCGCGACAGCGTGACAAATGGGTCGCCGCGTGACACGAGATGGACCGCTCCCGCCGAACGGATGATGCCACCCATGACCGGGTCGGCGCGCGCGAGCTCGCGGCAGGCCTCGTCCCAGTAGGCAGGTTTCACGCGCGGCGCCAGCTCGTGCCGGAAGGCGTGTCTTCGAGCACAACACCTTGCGCAAGAAGCTCGGCCCGGATGCGGTCGGCGTCCTGATAACGCTTGGCCTTCTTGGCTGCAGCCCGCTCGGCAATGAGGGACTCGATCTGTGCGCTGTCGGAGGCGCCCGCCGCGCCCGCTTCCGAACCCGCAAGACCGCTGCGACGCACCGCCTGGGGGGCTCGTCCAAGCAATCCAAGCACCGAGGCAAGCGCACGCAACTGCTCGCGGGCGCCCGCCACACCGCGGTGAACATCGGCCGCAAGTTCAAACAGCACCGAGAGCGCAACCGGCGTGTTGAAGTCATCGTCCATGGCCTCGCGAAAGCGCAAGCAGGCGACGTTCGACCAATTGATGGACGCAGGCTGCGAGACCGCTTCATCGTCACCCAGCGCACCATAGAGGCGTAGTAGCGACTGACGCGCGTCTTCGAGGTGTGCGTCCGAATAATTGAGCGGACTGCGGTAGTGCGCCCGCAGAATGAACAGGCGGATCACCTCGGGATCGAATTTTTTCAGCACCTCACGGATGGTGAAAAAATTGCCGAGCGACTTGGACATTTTTTCGTCATCGACCCGAACGAAGCCGTTGTGCATCCAGTAGCGCACGAACTGGGTATCGAGCGCGCCTTCGCTCTGGGCGATTTCGTTTTCATGATGCGGGAACTGCAGGTCGGCGCCCCCACCATGAATGTCAATGGTGTTTCCAAGAAGCGACGTGGCCATGGCCGAACATTCAATGTGCCAGCCAGGTCGGCCCTCGCCATGCGCCGACGGCCACCGCGCCTCGCCAGGCTCATCGGGCTTGGCCGATTTCCAGAGCACAAAATCAAGCGGATCCTGCTTGGCACTGTCAACGGCCACCCGCTCGCCAGCGCGCAGATCATCGAGCGACTTACCCGACAGCCGCCCATAGGGCGCGAAGCGGCGTACAGCAAAATTGACATCGCCATCAGCCGCGCGATAAGCAAGCCCCTTGTTCTCTAGAAGGCCGATAAGGCTCAGCATCTGCGGCACATAGTCGGTGGCGCGCGGCTCGTGGTCGGGCCGCTCTACACCCAGCGCATCGGCGTCCTGGTGCATGGCGGCAATGAAGCGACCGGTGAGCGCACCAATGGTTTCGTTGTTTTCGACCGCCCGGCGGATGATCTTGTCATCGATGTCGGTGATGTTGCGGACATAGGTGACCGCATATCCGCTCATGCGAAGCCAGCGCTGCACCGCGTCGAACACCACCATGACGCGGGCGTGCCCAACATGGCAAAAATCGTAGACCGTCATGCCGCAGACGTACATACGAACCCGGCCGGGTTCTAGCGGGACGAATTCTTCCTTGGCGCGGCTGAGGGTGTTGAAAACGCGAAGCATCAGGGGTTTAGGCGCAGAGCCCCCTGGGAGAGGGCCGAAAACCAGGCGAAAGAACGCCCGTTGTTAGAATGCTGCGATGCACTCAAGTATAGCACCGGGTACCTGTCTGCCCTCGAGCCAAGCGGCCCCAACCGGCATGCGGCGGGCGGCGGTTCGCCGCGCGACGCTGCGGGTGGTCGTAGCGCTCGCGCTTGCGCCCTTCGCGGGTGGGCTCGCCCTGCTCCACGCGCAGCCGCTGCCCTCGCCGCTATCGCCCGCCTGGTCTGACCCGCGCGCGGCCTCCACTGCCCTTGAGCAGGCGCGACGGCTCTATGCCGAGGGCCAGCGCGAAGCGGCCATGAAGGTGGTGGATAGCGCGCTTCAGAATTCGCCCCGCGATGCGGCGCTCCGCTTTACGCGCGCCGTGATGCTGGCTGACGCCGGCCGCACCGAGGACGCCATGCGGGGCTTCATCGAACTCACGCAGGAGTTCCCCGAACTACCCGAGCCGCACAACAATCTCGCTACGCTGCACGCCGCGCGTGGCGACCTGGATCAGGCACGCGGTGCGCTCGAAAACGCAGTTCGCGCCCTGCCTTCTTATGCGCTGGCCTGGGAGAACCTGGGCGACGTGCATCTGAGAATCGCAGAGCGGGCCTGGGCACGGGCCGCCTCGCTCGATAACGCCTCGGCCGCTCAGGCCAAGCTCAAGCTTGCACGCGAATTGATCGATCGTGTTTCGCCGACTGGCGCGCGTCCCGCGCCGGTCAATCTGCCTGGCAAGCGCCCGTGACCGCCCCGCGGTCCACTCAACCTTCCCACCCGTTCCGAGGAATCCGATGCTGTTCAGAAAACTTCCGCTGATTGCCGCCCTGCTGATGACGATGGCCATGACCGATGAGGGCGCAGCCGCTGGGTCGCCCCAGGTGCTGATGAAGACCTCGATGGGCGAGGTGGTGATTGAGCTCTACCCCGACAAGGCGCCCAAGACCGTTGACAACTTTCTGAAATACGTCAAAAGCGGCTTCTATTCCGACACCGTATTTCACCGCGTGATCAACGGCTTCATGATTCAGGGTGGCGGCTTTCCGAAATCGATGTATCAGGGCGACATGGGCCGCAAGGAAAACTTCCCCCCCATCGAACTCGAGTCAAAGAACGGCTTGAAGAATGACACCGGCTGGCTCGCCATGGCACGCACGTCGGTGCCCAACTCCGCCACTTCGCAGTTCTTCATCAACGTAGCCGATAACGACATGCTCAATCACCCGAAGCCCGATGGCCATGGCTACGCGGTGTTTGGGAAAGTGATCAAGGGCATGGAGGTGGTGAATGCCATCAAGGGCGTGAAGACCACGCGCATGGGCCCAATGGCCGATGTGCCAGCGGAGCCGGTGGTGATTGAGTCGATCACGGTGGTCGGCGGCAAGTGAGTCGTGCGGCGCGGCTGAGTGTCGGCGCGGGCGAGGTAGCCCTTTTCGCCTCGGACATGCACCTGGGCGATCACGACCCCGACACCGCCGCGCAGTTTTTGAAGGTCCTGGACGCGCAGGCCTCGTCCATCACCCACCTATTTCTGCTGGGGGATATCTTCGAGGCCTGGGTGGGCGACGATCAGCCCGATCAGGTGGCGGCTGCGCTGGCCGGGTGCCTGAAGGGTCTGACCGACCGTGGCGTGCGCGTGGCGCTCATGCGCGGCAACCGCGACTTCCTGTTGGGTAGCGGCGAGCCCAACTTCGCCTGGCCCGAGCGTTGCGGTGCGCTGTTGCTCGACGATCCCATCGTGGTGGAGTTATTCGGCGAGCCTGTGCTCCTTGCCCACGGAGATGCCTGGTGCACCGACGACCACGCCTATCAGCGGTTTCGCGCCGAGGTGCGTAGCGAAGCCTGGCAGGCGCGTTTTCTTTCGCGGCCGCTCGCTGAGCGGTTGGCGATCGCCCGCGAGATGCGGACGCAAAGTGAGCGGAACAAACACGAACAGGATCTCGGCGACGTGAACGACGACGTGGTACGCACGGCGCTCATCACTGCCGGAGTTCGGCGGACAATTCATGGACACACGCACCGGCCGGGAAGTTATTCCCTGGGCGAAGGGCTTGAGCGTTGGGTGCTGCCCGACTGGCTCGCGGCGAGCGGCCGAGGCGGGGTGTTGAAGGTCGGGACGGAAGGGTGGGAGATCACGCTTACGTAGCGCCGTTGATCTCAATAGCAAGCTTGCCAAGTAACCTCAAGCAAGTCGTCAACCAACGGTCGCCAAACCGACTGGCCCGCTGCTCATTTTCATTCAACGGTATGGCGCGCCCGACGCTGGTGAACCACCTGTGTCTTGGGCGCAACGTGTTTGCCTGAACCCGAAAAGTAGCGTGGATCCTCGCGGGGTGCGCGCGTTCCTCTGCGCACCGTGTCGAAACGTTCTGCGCGAGTCGTTCGATAACAAAGTTGTAATCCAACGACCCGTCCGTTTCGCCTACCCTCGATGAGGAAGTCAATCACTCTCGGAATGAGCACCCGCCGTCCTACGTGTCGGGTGTACAACCATGAACAAGATTCACCGGGTCCTCTGGAGCAGGAGGACTTCAACGTTCGTTGTCGCAGCCGAGATTGCGAAGTCATGCTCCGGCGCATCGTCGTCCGT
This sequence comes from uncultured bacterium, assembly GCA_903866395.1. Taxonomy (GTDB): domain Bacteria; phylum Pseudomonadota; class Gammaproteobacteria; order Burkholderiales; family Burkholderiaceae_E; genus SYIM01. The sequence continues at coordinate 1,881 of CAIPNM010000007.1, read as the reverse complement.
TGCTAGGCGTTCGCTCTCAGAGAGGCTGTTGGTTGGGGGCCCATGGCGCCTCAATCCGCTCAAGGCCGCCTTGCTGGCAGCGGGCCTTCTAGCGCCGATATGGCCGAGCGTACTTCATGCGCAAACAGTAGCTCCCACCCAGTTACCCGTGGGTGGTCAACTTTCTGCGGGCCAGGCGAGCATCGCCAAGTCGGGTTCGGTCATGTCGATCAACCAGTCCAGTTCGCGTGCTGCGCTGAATTGGCAGAGTTTCGATGTGGGCTCGCAAGCACGCGTCAATATCCAACAACCCTCAGCATCGAGCGTTCTGCTCAACCGTATTCAGGGTGACCGTCCGAGCCAGATCTTCGGGCAGATCAACGCGAACGGTCAGGTCATTCTGACCAACCCGGCGGGCGTGTATTTTTCGCCCACTGCGCGGGTCGATGTGGGCGCCCTCACGGCCACCACTCACAGCATCGCGGATGCAGACTTCATGGCGGGCTCCATGAAGTTCAATCGAAATGGCGCCACCGGAAAAGTTGTCAATGAGGGCACGCTCACGGCGGGCCTGGGCGGCTATATCGCGTTATTGGCGCCTGAGGTGCGAAACAGCGGCGTCATTGTGGCTCGCATGGGCACTGTTGCGATGGCTGCAGGCGAGGCGATGGAGTTGCAGTTCGACCGACAAGGCAGCCTTGCCAACGTGGCTGTCACGCCGTCGACTGTGGCCGCGCTGGTCGAAAACGGCAGAGCGGTGCAGGCCCCAGGCGGGCTGATTATTTTGTCGGCGCAAGCAGCCAATCAGATCCTGGGCGGTGTGGTCAAAAACACCGGTAGCTTGCAAGCCGACGGCATCACCGATAACGGCGGCGTGATCCGACTCAGCGCGAGCCACACCATCCGCAGTAGCGGCCGCATCAGCGCAGACGCGGCACCGGGGAGCGCGGGTAAAGGGGGCCAGATTACTGCCATTGCAGATTTGGGCAATGCAGGGAGCGTCACCGAGGTGAGCGGCACCATCAGCGCCAAAGGCGGTGAATTGGGCGGTGATGGTGGTTTTATCGACACCTCCGCCTCGCGGCTGCTGATTACCGAAACAGCAAACGTCTCTGCGGCCAGCCCCAAGGGACAAGCCGGCACATGGTTACTCGATCCTTACGACATCATCATCAGCGATACGCTCGCACCCAGCGGCGCACCATATAGCGACACCTATAGCGCCAGCAGCGACACCAGCGTGATCCCAGCCAGCAGCATTCAAGCGGCCCTGAATGCGGGCAGCAACGTCAGCATTAGCACCGGGGCTGCGGGTAGCGCGGGTGGGCAAACGGGAAACATTGACGTCAAAAGCAGCATCACCAAGAGCGCGGGCGCGGCGACCACGCTTACGTTGACCGCGGCAGATCAAATTCAAGTCGATGCTGGCGTCACCATCGGCAGTACCGGTAGTTCCCCCCTACATTTGGAAGTGTCGGCTGGAAGCAGTGCAGGCACACGTCATTTCGCGGGCGTTTTCAGTGGCTCAGGAACCCTGACTAAGAGCGGTCCGGGGACGGTGGTGATGACGGGTGCGAACACCTACACCGGGGGTACCGCCGTCACCGCCGGCACGCTCAATCTGGGTTCGTCCGGTGCCATCGGTAGCAGCGGCGCCATCAGCTTTAGCGGCGGCACGCTGCAGTACTCGGCCAGTAACACCAGCGACTATTCCAGCCGCTTCAGCACGGCCTCCTTGCAGGCCTACAAGGTCGACACTAATGGCCAGAATGTCACCTGGGCGTCCGCGCTGACCAGCTCGGGCGGAACATTGACCAAGGCGGGCTCCGGTACGCTGACACTCGCGGGCACCAACACCTACGGCGGCGGTACAACGATCAGTGCCGGGACTTTGACGATCGG
>CAIPNM010000006.1 GCA_903866395.1 uncultured bacterium | reverse complement strand
CGTTGGGCGAATGCTCCATGTCGATCAGCAGCCAGTCATAGCCACAGTGCGCAAGGATCTCGATACTGATCGGGCTGCACAGATGCGACCACAGGCCGATTTGCGTGCGGCCTTCGCGAAGGGCCTGCTTGAAGCGATTCACCGGCAGTTCCATGAGGGTCTCCTTGGTCGGGATGGGTCAGCGCACGAGGCACGGCCGCTTGGGGTCGAAGGTCCAGCCGGGGATCAGATACTGCATCGCGATCGCATCGTCGCGGGCACCGAGCCCGTGCTTCAGATAGAGCGCGTGAGCTCGGTCCACGGCTTCCGGGTTGAGTTCCACGCCAAGCCCCGGGCGGGTCGGCACGGTGATATGGCCACCCTCGATCGCGAGCGGATTGCGCGTGAGCGGTTCGCCGTCCTGCCAGATCCAGTGCGTATCGATGGCGGTGACCCGGCCCGGTGCGGCGGCCGCGCAATGGGTGAACATGGCAAGCGATACATCGAAGTGGTTGTTCGAATGTGATCCCCAGGTGAGCCCGAACATCTGACAGAGCTGCGCCACGCGTACCGATCCCTGAAGGGTCCAGAAATGCGGGTCGGCAAGCGGAATGTCGACCGACTGAAGCTGCAGGCTATGCGCGAGTTCGCGCCAGTCGGTGGCCACCATATTGGTGGCGGTGGGCAGACCCGTGGCGCGGCGGAATTCAGCCATCACCTCGCGCCCAGAGAAGCCACGCTCGGGGCCGCAGGGATCCTCGGCATAAGCGAGTTCGCGATGCCGGTCGCGAAGGAGCCGCACGGCATCCGAAAGCAGCCAGCCACCGTTGGGGTCCAGCGTGATGCGTGCCTCGGGAAAGCGCTCGTGAAGTGCGATGATTGCCTCAACCTCGTCTTCGCCGCGCAGCACGCCGCCCTTCAGCTTGAAGTCGGCAAAGCCATAGCGTGCCTGGGCCGCCTCGGCCAACCGCACGATGGACTGTGCATCGAGCGCGGGTTCGTTTCGGTGCTGTGTCCACGCATCGGTCGCACCGGGCTCGGCGCGATAGCCCAGATCGGTTCGCGTGCGATCGCCGACGTAAAACAGATAGCCCAGCACCTGCACCTGATTGCGCTGCCTGCCATCGCCCAGCAGGTCGCACACCGGGACGCCCTCGAATTGGCCCAGCAGATCAAGAAGACCGCTCTCCACCGCCGTGATCGCATGAATCGTGACGCGCAGATCAAAGGTCTGCTGGCCACGCCCCCCCGCATCGCGTTCACCGAAGCGCGCGCGGATCGCGTTAAGCGTGGCGCGCCAGGCGCCAATGGGCGCGCCTTCAACCAGCGCCCGGGCCTCCTCGAGCGTCTTCCTGATTCGCTCCCCGCCTGGCACTTCACCCACACCCGTGGCCCCGCTCGAGTCGGTGAGCACCACCAGATTGCGGGTGAAAAAAGGCGCGTGCGCACCGCTCAGATTGAGGAGCATGCTGTCATGGCCGGCTACTGGGATGACCTGCATGCGGGTGACGATCGGGGTACGCGTCATGGGGAGGGTAGGATTGGGGGTTGAGTCAAACGCAACTGCCGGCATTGTGCCTTGCCGGCGCGCATCGCTGAAAGGAGCACGCATCATGAACCGTCGTCAGCTGATCGCGGCCGGCGCAGCCCTCGCCTGCAGCCCGGTGGCTTCGCCCGCGTTGGCGCAGAGCGCCTGGCCCGCTCGGCCGCTTCGAATGGTGATCCCTTTTCCCCCTGGCGGGCCCACCGACGCGTTCGCTAGGCTCTATGCCAGCGCCCTGGGTCAGCAGCTTGGCCAGCCCGTGGTGCTCGAGAACAAGGCCGGCGCATCGGGTGCGGTAGGGGCGTTGGACGTTCGCCGCAGCGCGCCAGACGGCTACACGCTTCTCTTTGGAACTGCGTCCACGCATGTGCTCTACAACCTGATTCAGCCCAAGCCGCAATTCGATGCGCTGGCCGACTTCGCGTGGGTGGGCGTCCTGGGCGGCGCACCGCTGGTGTTTGCGGTGCATCCGCAAATGCCCGCCACCCTCAAGGAGCTGGTGGCGCGCTCGCGCGCGCAGCCGGGAAGCTTGAGCTACGGTTCGCCGGGCAGCGGCACCATGATGCACATCGCCGCCGAGCGCTTAAAGCAGCTCACCGGTGCGCAGATCGCGCATGTGCCTTACAAGGGAAGTGCACCGGCCAGGCAGGATCTGTTGGGTGGCACGCTGCAGATGGCGATCGATACGCTTGGGCCGATGCTGCCGCAGCATCAGGCAGGCAAGGCGCGCATCGTCGGCATTGCAAGTGCTCGTCGTGCAGCCACGGCGCCTGATATCCCGACGGTGGCCGAATCGGCAGGCCTCTCCGAGCCCTTCGAGGCCATGCTCTGGAATGTGGTCACCGTGCCGCGCGAAACACCGCCCGAACTGGTTAGCACGCTCGCCGAGGCGAGTCGTCGCGTGATGGCCGACCCGGCGCTCCGCTCTCAGCTCGAAGCGCAGTCGATGTTTGCCGATATCCATTTTGGTCCGGAGGCTGAGCGCTTTGCCCGCGCAGAAGTGGCCAAATGGAAACCGATCGTCGATCAACTGGGTGACCAGGCCCGAGGCTGAAACCATGGCTGAACATCTCATCCCGATTCGTTCAGCGCTCGCGCTCGAGATCGCCGATCGGATCTGTATCGAAGCGCTCAAACTGCGGCGAGCCAACGGTCTGTTGCCGCTCACCGTGGCGGTGCTCGATGCAGGCGGCAATCTGGTGAGCTTCCGACGCGAAGACGGTTGCGGGGTATTACGCGCCGACATCGCCATGGGCAAGGCCTGGGGCGCGCTTGGCATGGGCATGTCGACCCGGCAGATTCGCGACCGGCTTGCCAATCGGCCCACCTTTCAGGCGGCGCTCGCTGCTGCCTCCGACGGACGCTTCATCCCGACGCCTGGAGGCGTGTTGATCATCGATGCAGACGGCCAGGCGATCGGCTCGGTGGGTATCAGCGGTGATGCCTCGGACAAGGACGAGTTCTGCGCGATCGGCGCCATTCGGGCGGCGGGTCTCGCTGCCGAGCCGCCCGAGCCGCAGACCGACTGGAATGATGCGAAGCTCTGACCCGATCGTGGGCAGTTAACGACCGCGCGGTGCACCACCCATCAAGGAGAGACCACCGATGAGCCTCAACGAAATCGTAGCGCACATGCGCCGGCTGCTCTGCATGATCATGATCGCGCCCTGGGCTGCGGCAGGGGCGGTGGGGGCGAGTGGGTTCGCAGGTGGGCTGGGTGTTGCGCTTGCGGGCGGCGCGCTCAGCCTTGGCCTCGCCCCTGTCGCCATCGCACAGCCGGCTGCGCCGCCGCCGCCAGCCGCCCGCGACGAATTTCGCGTCACGCTGCTCGGCACCGGCAGCCCTGCACCCAACATGCGCCGCTTCGGTCCGGGCGTGCTGGTGCAGGCCGGCGGCAAGGTGCTGCTGATTGATTGCGGGCGCGGCGTGACCCAACGGCTGCGTCAGGCCGGATTGAAGCTCGGGCAGGTCGATGCGCTGTTCATCACACACCTGCATTCCGACCATATCGTCGGCATCCCCGACCTCTGGCTCACCGGCTGGCTGGAAGCAGAGTATGCGCAGCGTCCTGGCCCGTTTGTGGTCTACGGACCCGCTGGCACGGGGCAACTCATGGATGGACTCACCCGTGCGTTCGACTGGGACATCAAGGCCCGGATCGCCGATCAAAACCTCAAGCCCGATGTGATCCGGGCTGAAGTCACGGAATTTCTGCAGGGCGTGATCTACGATCGCGACGGGGTCAAGGTCACCGCCATTACGGTTGATCACGGCGAGCTTCTGAATCCTGCGTTCGGCTTCCGGGTTGATTACGGCGGCCGTTCGGTGACGGTATCGGGCGACACCCGCTTCAGTGAAAACCTCATCTCACAGGCCTCGGGCAGCGATCTGCTCATTCATCAGGTGGCAGCGGTGCGGCCCGAGCTTCTGAAGAACCCGGTCATCAAGGTGATTCTTGCTCACCACACCAAACCCGATGAAGCAGGCGTGGTGTTCAGCCGCGTAAAGCCCCGGCTCGCGGTGTTCTACCACTTCGTGCTGCTGGGTATGCCTGGTACGCCGCCCGTCAACGAGAAAGACGTCTTCGAGCAGGCGCGGCAGACCTACGATGGACCGCTCCTGATCGGTGAAGACCTGATGGCCTTCCGGCTTGATGCCGGTAGCGTGGTGCAGATCGCGCCGCGCACACCCTGAGAAAGGATCCGACCTTGAACGTCAGTCCGCTTGATGGAATCTGGCGCCTGGTGCAGGCCCGCGCCAGCGATCAACATGGCCGGCCGCTGCCGCCGCCTTACGGACTTGAGCCGCTTGGGATGGTGCAGATCCAGAACGGCCGGATGCTCGCGGCGCTTTGCAATGGCGATTCGTCGCTCGCATCCGAGCAGGCCCGAGAATTCGTGTCTTATGGCGGACCCTGCACATTCGACGGGAAGTGGCTGAGCACCGACGTCGAACTGTCCGCTCGGCCCGACTGGCTCGGTGCACCGCAGGTTCGAGAAGCTGAACTCGAGGGTGATCGGTTGGTGCTCAAGCCCCCGCTACGCGAGTACGGCGGCGTGCTGCAGCAGCGTGAACTGATCTGGGAGCGAGTCTGGCGGCCTCAGGGCTGAGCTCACAGGCCGCTCAAACCGCTTTCGCGCCGGGTCATGCGGGTCAGCCCCTGCTCCAAAAGCCCCGCCTGCTCCGAGATCAGTGTGAACGCCTGCCGCGCGCGCGTGATGCCGGTGTAGAGCAATTCACGGGTGAGCACTGAGCCGCTGTGTGCTGCGAGCACTAACGCGATGTGCTCGAACTCTGAGCCCTGGCTCTTGTGAACCGTTGTGGCAAAGGCCGTCTCTACTTGCGCGAGCCGGCCGGGCGACACGGCGCGCACGCCCTCGGGGTGCGGGAAATACACGCGCAAACGATCCGACGCATGCGCACCGGGCAGCGCGATGCCGACATCGCCATTGAAGATGCCGATCGCCGGCGCGTTGCGGGTCACCATGACAGGACGCCCCGCGTACCAGGCTCCGACCGGGCTGAGTAGTCCCGCCGCGGCGAGCGCTTGCTCGATCGCGCGGTTGAGTCCGCTCACCCCCCAATCGCCCTCGCGCACCACGCAGAGCACCCGAAACCGATCGAAGGCCTCGAGGATGCTGCGCACCCATCGCTGATGCGCGTCGATATCGCCGTCGGCGGGACGCGCGCGAAGCTGTGCGAGGTAGTCGCGATACGAGTCGCGTGCGCCCGGCCGGCCGTTGACCGCCAGCGCCACCACCTGTGACAGGCTGCCGAGGCTCGTGGCAAACACCGGCGAACTGTCGTCTGTACCGACGAGCGCGGCCACACGCTCGGGATCGACAGCGTCATTGACCGCACGGGCAAGCGCGGCGATGGGGCCCGAGAAGCGATGACTCTGCTCGAGTACGATGATTTGCCCGGTGAGCGCGGTCGGTGCTCGCTCATCGGGGAAGAGGCTCAGGCTTGCTTGTGGGCTCGAGGATTCGGGCGGCTGGAAAATGTTCTCGGATGGCAATGTCTCACCGGTTGCCGCCTCGATGAACCGGGCCGTATCGTGGTCATAGCGCGTCGCGAGCAAAGGGCCGCAGAGATCGCCCAACACTGCGCCAGCCTCCACGGAGGCCAGCTGATCCTTGTCGCCGATCAGGACCAGGCGCGCCGACGGGGGCAGCGCCTGCAGCAGGGCCGCCATCATTTCGAGGTGAACCATCGAGGCCTCGTCAACGATCACCAGATCGGCTGCGATCGGATGCGCGGCGTGGTGGCGAAATCGACGCGTGTGCGGGGAGGCGCCGAGCAGAGCATGGAGCGTGCGCGCCGGACCGATCTGATGGCTGAGCGCAGCCACATCAAGCGCAGGTTGCAGAACGCCGGACAGTGCCTGGAGTGAATGATCGATCGACTGGCGCAACCGCGCCGCGGCCTTGCCAGTCGGCGCGGCAAGCGCGACTCGTAGCGGCGCGGGCCCCGGGTGCATTGCGGCGAGCAATGCGATGAGACGCGCAGCCGTATGCGTCTTACCCGTGCCGGGCCCACCGGTGAGGATCGCCAGTCGCCCGCGCGCAGCGATGGCGCAGGCAATCCGTTGCCAGTCAGGTGGGCGGCGTGACCCTGCAGCAATCGAGGCGGTCGTTCCCGAGTCAGACGGCGTCGTCGTCTCAAGCGGCGCCTCTGGCCCGGGCGCGGCCTGCCCGAACAGGCGCGTGATCCAGCGTCGCAGTGCCGGCGCATCCACCGAATCGCGCAGGCTGCTCCGCGCGCGGATCGCACTCGCTACGGTTTGCTCGTAGTGCCAATAGCGGCGCAGATAGAGCCTGGGCAACGGGCCTGCACAGTCGAGGATCAGCGGCTCGCCCTGATCGGTCGCGGCCGCAGCCACCCAGACCGCGCGGCTTGCGCGCAGCACCGCTAGCCAGGCCGCAGGATCAGCGGGCAGGCTTTGCCAGAGTTGCAGGGCGCTCGGCTGCGCCTCCGGAGGCCAGTCAAAGAGCGGGGCATCTGCCTGGCAGAGCGCATCGATCGGTAGGCAGCTGTGGCCCATTCCTTCCACGCGAGCGAGGAGGGCCGCGGCAATCTCCAGCGGGGCCCCGGCGTGCGGGTCGAGCGATGCGATGAAGGTGGCGAAGGCGCGATCGAGCAGGCGCAGCCCCCCCGCACGCATCAGCTCGCCAAGCGTGTCTCGCGTCACGGCGCGCCCTCGGCCTTGAGCAGCTGGTCGAGTGCTTCGAGGAGCGTAAGGACCTCGGCATTGGCTGGCATTGCGTATTCGCCCTGCACCGGGCCGTCGATTCCGCGCACAAACCAGTAGAGCGCCCCGCCTAGGTGGCGCGCGGGCTGGTAGGCCTCGCTCAGCCGCGATCTGAGCAGCCGGTGGAGCGCAAGCAGATAGAGCGCAGCCTGTACATCGTAGCGGTGGCGCGCCATCTCCGATTCGAGCGCTGCGCGGTCATAAGCGGTGGCATTACGCCCCACCTGATTGGTCTTGTAGTCAAGCACCCAGAATCGACCCTGATGCTCGAACACCAGATCGGCAAAGCCCATCAGCATCCCGTTTAGCTGACGGCTGGCGAGCGCCGGACGTGGCTGATTACCCAATAGGTGACGCCGGCAAAGCGCGTCAACTGCGCCCGCCTGCAGATGCGCAGCCGGCATCCAGAATTCCATCTCTGGCAGACGCTCACGCAGGTCGGTGAGCGGGGCGCCGAGGCTGGGCAGGTGCGTCTCAAAAAGCGCACCGAGCCAGCGCTCTACCGCTTCACGCCAATCGCCACGGTTTGCACGCTCGCAACGGGCGGCGAGCTGCGCCTGAAGCGCGGGGCGGTTGGCGAGCGCGAAGCCCTCGCGATCGAGCCACTCGAGGAGGCCGTGAATGAAGTCGCCCGAGGCCCGCCCGCCCGGGAACCTGTGCCAGGGCGCGGGATCGCCGCGCAGCGGACGATGTGGCCCGATTGCCGGGGCTGCGTCGTCTTCGTCGGCTGCGCGGTCACGGACCCAGGCGGGCGAGAATGCGGCATCGTCCAGATCGCGCGTGAGGAGCGAGTAGCTGGCGGGTGACCAGTGCCGCTCGAAATTCGCTGCATAGGCGGGCCGAGCGGCAAGCGGCGGGCGTGCAAGGCTCGAGCTCACCTGCGAGCAATCGCTTTGCGCGGGGACAGCTTCGAGTGCGATCTGCGTCCCAAAGCGCGCTTGGGCGTCTCGGGCGAGCGCCTGCAGCTGCGCGAGCCAATCGTCCGGTGTCCGTTCGACTTCTCCGCCCAAGAGCCGCCCGGCTGCGCTTTGATGCGTGGCGGGGCGTGTGTTTCTTCCGACCTTCTGTAGCCCGAACCCCATCCAGATCGCATGCCGGGCGCGGGTCATGGCGACATAGAAGAGCCGCAGTTCCTCGCGTAACTGCTCGAGCTCAGCGTAGGCGCGGTCGTCCGCGTCAGGCTCGAGATGGAGCGTCCGTTCGCCCTCCTCATCGATCCGGTTCACGAACGAGGCGACGCGCTTGCCTGCCGATTGAGCGCTACATGCGAAGGGCAGACACACCACCGGATATTCGAGGCCCTTGCTTTTGTGGACCGTCACGATCTGTATCAGGTCATCATCACTTTCGAGGCGCAGCAGATGCTCCTCGGTGCGCGCGTCGTTGGCCTCGGAGATACGGCTTGCGAGCCAGCGGATGAGCGCCTGCTCGCCATCGAGCTCGACGCTCGCGTGCTGCAGCAGGTCTGCCAGGTGCAGCCAGTTGGTGAGCCGCCGCTCGCCATCGGCAAGCGGCTGCCAACGCGCGGGGAGGCCCATCTCATGGAGACTTCTGCGCATCATGGCGAGCACGCCACGCTCGGCCCATACGGCTCGGAGCTGCCGCAACCGGTCGCACTGTGTGTCGAACGCCTCGTCGTCAGCCACAAGATGCTCAAGCTCGGCAAGGCTGAGCCCCGCTGTGCGCGTGGCGAGCGCAGCCCGAACCAGCGCCAGATCGGTGGGGGCTGCGACCGCGCGCAGCCAGCGCAGCAGATCCTTGGCTTCGTCTGTGGCAAAAACCGAATCACCCTCTGACAGATAAACCGATGCGACGTTGCGGCGCCTCAGTTCGCGGCGGATCGCTTCCGCCTCGCGGCCTGTACGCACCAGCACCGCAATGTGGCGCGAGCGAAGGCGAGTCCATCCGCGGTCCGGATCCTGAAACCCTGCAGACGAATCGTTGAGCCAGTTGGCGATGCGCTCGGCACAGCGCTCGGCAAACAGGCGACGGCTCGATTCGCGCGAACGAACTGTGCAGTCGTGTTCGAAGGTCATGGCCGCGGCAGGGCCCGCAGCGGTGACAAACGACTCGGTGCGGCCGCGGGCGGCAGCGGGTTGAAACGGGATCGGTTGGCCGCTCGGGGAGCCGAAGAGGAAGGCGCCTGACCAGCCATCGCTTGCGCTCACCCGGCGCTCTTCTGCGCGGAGGAACCAGCTGTTGACCGCGTCGACCAGGGCACGCGTCGAACGGTAATTGGTCTCCAGCGCATAGTGCCGTCCGGTGGTCGCGGCACGCGCACGCAGATAACTGTGAATGTCGGCGCCGCGGAACTGGTAAATCGACTGCTTCGGGTCTCCGATGAGAAATAGCGCATGCTGCGGATCGTTGTCGGCACAACGATAGAGCGCATCAAAGAGTCGATATTGCGCGGGTGAGGTATCCTGAAATTCGTCGATCAGTGCGACCGGATAGCGCGCCAGAACGGCTTGCCGCAAGGCGCTTGCGTGGTCGCCCTCGAGCGCCTGGGCGAGGCGCTCGACGATATCGCTGAAGCCGAAGGTTCGTGACTGGGTCTTGAGCGCTTTGAGGCGACCGGCCACCGATGCCGTTGCATGGATACGGATCGCGGTGTGTGGCTTGGGTAGCCTCTCGATGGCCTCCAGGAGTTGTGCCAGTGCCGCAAACTCACCGGGCAGTTCGAGCAGGGGCGCCCCGGGGGCGCGTCGCGAGAGCAGATCAACCGGACTCAAGCGCGATCGAGCTGTGTCGCTTTTCAAGAGTGCCGCGCCAACCGGATCATGCGCCCAGCGGCTGATGTCGTCGAACCAGCGTCTGAAATCGGCGCGACGAAACGCCTTTGGTATCCAATGATCCGGATGCTGGTCGATCTGCAGCTCGATCCAGTCGCGCATCGATTGCACGCGCACGGCCCAGCCCGCGCTCAACGCAGCGAGCGCATCCGCATGCTCGCGGGTGGCGTGTGCGATGCACTCGGTGAGCGACTCCATGGGATGCGGCCAGGCTCGCTTTTCCGCTAGGAGACGCGATACATCGGCCAGCATCGCATCGGGAGTTGGATAGTGCGCGAGGAGGCTTTCAAGCGCAGGCCCTGCAAGCGGATAGCCCTGCTGTCGCCAATAATCCTGGACGGCTTCGCGCACGAGGGCCTGTTCGTCTGCGATCAGAGTTTCATCAAAAGGATGTCCGGTATCGAACGCGAATTCGCCCAGCATGCGCTGGCACCAGGCATCGATGGTGAAGACCGCCGATTCATCCATGGCTTCGGCCGCGGTGGCGAGCCGCCAGGCGGCCAACGCCCGTGCATCCTGGTCGCGATAGCCTGCCAGGAGCTCCTGAAGAAAGGGGTCATGGGACGCGGGCTGCGAAAGGCCCCGGAAGCAGCGTGCCGCCTCGATCAGTCGGTCGCGGATCCGGTTCGACAGCTCGCGGGTGGCTGCCCGGGTGAAAGTCATCACCAGGATTTCGGATGGCATCAGCGGTTTCCCGAAGCCCGTGGGTTCCGGGCTGGACTCGCCATGACCCAGGACCAGCCGCAGGTAGAGCGCCGCAATGGTCCAGGTCTTACCGGTACCGGCACTCGCTTCGATCAGGCGGCTGCCAAAGAGCGGCAGGCGATAAGCGTTGAGCACCTGAGTCATTCGTCGGCCCGTCCGGCGTGCGGTTCCGTCGCGCCCCGGGGCTCGGCCTCGGCATGGGGCAGGGCCGTGACATGGGTACCGATCCAGCGGACCAGTTCGGCATAACACCCATTGGCAAGGCTTGCGAACCGGCCATCGTCTGCGAGGGCCTGGAAATCGGGGAACAGTCGCGCGAGGACCGGATCGGCGACTTCACCGCGAACATGCTCGCTTCCTTCATAGACTGCGGCGGCGTCTTCCTCGCTTTCCGTATCGCAATATTCGATGGCGGTTTTGGCGGCGACCGGCAGAGGTTCGACGCATGCCTCGCGATAAAGCGCGAGCAGTTCAAAAAGACGCTCGCGCGCGTGATCAGGATCCGGCGGGCGGGCCCTGACCGTTGCATCGCGTCCGACGAGGACCAGCTGATCGGACAGGCCGGATGCGCCCAGCAGCAGGGCCTGCACCCAGGTCTCGATAAGACGATACGGCATGGGCCTGCGCTTACCGGGGGCGGCGAGCAGCGTGTTCGCGCTCGCGTGAAGCTGAATCGCCGGCTGCGTTAGATCATTCGCAGAAAATCGGGGAGGCGTGAACGCTTCGATCAGGGTGCCGCCCAGCTCGATTCGAAGCGGCAGTCGCTCGAGCGTGTGCGGGTGCTGGTCGCGCTCAGCCATCCAGGCGCGTACGGGCTGCGCGGCAAGCTCGGCCAGGGCCTTCCTGTGAGCAACGCCCGGCCCGCCTAATGGCAGCCTGCCCTCGCGTTCGAGTCGCAGGAGGCGTCCCTCGATCAGGCGCTCGGGGTCGGTGCGCGGGCGGTCGTCCGACCGCTCGTCTCGCAGCTCAGCGAGCACCCCTTGTGTGATCGAATCGAGCAGCTGGTAGGTGTCAAGGGAATCAAGCGTGAACGGTTCGTCGTCGGCAGACCCGGGCTCGTCTTCGCTCAGAAAAATGCCCAGTGTGGATTCGAAATAGGTGCGGGGCGGATTTCGCAGGAGCCTTGCGAGTGCGGGGGCGCTGAGCCGCGGTGGAGCGGGTGCGGGCGTGGGTGCGGG
>CAIPNM010000005.1 GCA_903866395.1 uncultured bacterium | reverse complement strand
GCCGGGCTCGGTATAGCGCCTGGGCGCGGCTCTCAGGCGCGCCGCTGCCAGGCGCTGAGGTCATCCGGCGTATCGATATCCAGCGCCAGGTCGGCATCACGCCAGAGGCGAACCGGCCTTTCCTCGGTTCCGAACAGCCGCGCGTGGCGCGCGAGGCTGGCTTCGCCAAAGGCAAACCCGCGGGCGGCATCGGCGGGCAGAAGAATGCCGTTGGTGCCCGCCCCGGTTTTGTCGGCGATCAGGGTCACGGCGTCGGCTTGGCTTCCCTCTATCAGACGTAGCAACGCGGTGTGCTGAACGTCAGGCAGGTCGGCAGCGAGGATCAGAATCCGCTCAGCGCCGTGTTCGCGTGCATGCTCACAGCCCTGCTCGAGCGCGGCATTCAGATCACCCGGTCCCGCTTCGCGAAGCGCCTGTGCCCCGCGCCGGGCGGCGTGGGCGAGGGCATCATCGGACGGGCTCACCACGATGCAATGGTTGAGTCCGCCCGCGATGGCGGCGAACGCAGTGAGAAGCGCATCCAGCCATTGGGTGTTCAGGCCAATGCGTTCGTTGGCACCCAGTACCGCTGCAAGCCGCGATTTGCCCGTTGCGAGGCCGCGGGTGGGAATCACCAGCCACAGGCTCATTGAAGCTCGTCTAACAGCTTGATCGCAGTGCGGGCAAGTGCCGCAGCAACCTCGGGCGTGGTCATCAGGGTCTGGGTCACCGCGACATGCGCGCCGCGGTCGCGAATCGCCCCGGCAAGTGCCGCATCGGTCTCGTCAATCATCCAGCCTTGCACCCGATCACCATAGTGAGCCACGATTCCCAGCGTGTCGGTGCCAGCGCCCAACTCGCGCATGATTTTGGCTGCGGGGCCTTTGACTGCCTGACCACCGATGATGGGTGACACCGCGACCACCGGAATGCGCGCTGACTGAAGCCAGCGGCTAAGCTCGGGCACAGCGAGGATCGGAGCGACGCTGAGCCAGGGGTTCGAGGGACAGATGATCACGCCCTTTACCTGCTCCCCCAGTGGCGAGGCGAGTCTTTGTTTGAGCGGGCCGGACAGCGCTGCGGTCTCCGCGCCGTCGAACCGGAGCCCGGTGATGACTGGCCCAGCCTTTTGGCGCACGAAGTAGTCCTGAAAGGCGAGCTCGCCCTGATCGCGGGTCAGCACGCACGTGCGCAGTCGCTGATCGGTCACCGGCATCACCTGATGCGCAATGCCCAGGCGTTCGCAGAACTTGGCAGTGATGGCCGAAAGCGGTTCGCCTGCAGCAAGGCTGCGGGAGCGTTCGACGTGCACAGCCAGGTCACGGTCGCCGAGTTGAAACCAGGTCTCGCTGCCCAATTGCGCCAGCATTTGCATGAAGTGCCAGGTTTCGTCGGCACGCCCCCAGCCCAATTGGGGGTTGTGCAGACCAGCGAGCGTGTACATCACGGTATCGAGATCGGGGCAGATAGTGAGGCCCAGGTGCTCGAAGTCATCACCGACATTCACCACGATCGCAAGCTCGTCGGGGCGGGCGACCTGGATCAGTCCCTGACAGAGCCGCGCGCCACCGACGCCACCGGAAAGAGCAAGGATCATGAGGCGGGCCTGCGCGCTAGACGGTGGAGGCGGGAACGGGGGCTGGGGCGGAGACCGTAGACGCTGTCGTTAGCGCAGCCGCGGTCGACGGTGCGGTGGACGTTGCGGGTGGAGCCGACGTGCGCCTGCGCAGGGGCGTGAGCACAATGGGCGCCGCCGGCGCGGCATCAAAGGCGCGTGCGCGCTGCGCAGCGGGGGGCGTCTGGTAGAGCGTGGTGCGCTGGACGGGCTCGCGGCCCGCGAGGCGGATGAGTGCCTCCATCTGCGCGGGGCCGTATTCCTGCCCGTGCACCGTGCCAGCAGCTTTCGAAATACTTTCGTTGGTGAGGGTGCCACCCAGATCGTTTGCGCCGGCCGCGAGCGCTGCGCGCGCGCCCTCGGGTCCCAGCTTGACCCAGGAAGCCTGGATGTTGGGCAGAACCGGGTGGAGCGCGAGCCGCGCGACCGCGTGCATCAGCAGGGCCTCGCGCCAGGTGGGTCCCTTGCGGGCGCGCCCTTTGCGGTAGAGCGGCGCTTCCATATGAATGAACGGCAAGGGCACGAACTCGGTGAATCCGCCGGTTCGCTCCTGAAGATCCCGGACCCGAAGCAGGTGCCGAGCCCAGTGCTGCACGCGCTCGATATGGCCGAACATGATGGTGGCGGTCGATCGTAGTCCGGCCCGATGGGCCGATTCCATGATCGATAGCCAACGTTCGGTATCGAGCTTGTCCGGACATAAGACCGCGCGCGCCTCATCGTCGAGAATCTCGGCGGCCGTGCCGGGTAGGGAACCCAGGCCTGCGTCGCGAAGTCTTGACAGATAGCTCGCGATGGAATCGCCCAGCGTGGCTGCGCCGTGGCTCACTTCGAGCGGCGAGAACGCATGAACATGGATGGCTGGCGCCGCGCGCTTCACGGTTTGGAGAATGTGAAGATAGGTGTGACCCGTGTAGGACGGGTGAATGCCGCCCTGCATGCAGAGTTCGGTGGCGCCGCGCTCCCAGGCTTCAGCTGCTCGTCGTGTCAGCTCGTCATCGTCGAGGTCATAGGGGCGGCCGCGCAGATCGGCGTTCTGACGACCCTTGGAAAAAGCGCAGAAGCTGCAGGCATGCTGGCAGACATTGGTGTAGTTGATGTTGCGGTTCACCACATACCGGACGGTGCTGCCGCTTGCCGATGCGCGCACCCTGTCTGCGGCTGCGCAGACTGCTTCGAATTCATCAGCGCGCGCTTCGAAGAGCCTGGCGATCATCGCTTCATCGAGCCGATCACCGGCTTCGGCGCGTGCGAGCAGTGGCTCGATCGATGCGCTGTGCGGCGCGCGGCGCGGTGCAGGTTCAATGGGTAGCGCCGACGGCTCGCCTGCTACCCACGCATTGTTTCGAGCATAGCCCTGTGAATCGATGCGCCGCAGCACGTCGGTGGCGATGAGCGGGTCATGCCAGCGGGGTGCGTCAAGTGCGTAGCGCGGATAGGAGGGCAGTCGCTCCACCAGAATTCGTCCTGCCTGCGCGGTTCGCTCGCGCAGCGCCTCGATGGCAGGCCACGGCGCCTCGGGATTGACATGATCGGGTGTGACGGGCGAGATGCCACCCCAGTCATTGATGCCGGCTGCGATCAGCTTCGGGTAGTCACGCGCACTCAGATTGGGCGGCGCCTGAATGTTCATCTCGGGTCCGAACACGATGCGCGCGAGCGCGAGCGTCCAGGTGAGGTCCTGGTGATCGGGCTCGGGCGCGCGCGCCATGGGCGTTTGCGGCTTGGCCCGGAAATTCTGAATGATGATTTCCTGCAAATGACCGTGTCGTGCGTGGAGCGCTCTGAGTGCGAGCAGGGCGTCGAGCCGCTCGGCGCGGGTTTCGCCGATGCCGATCAGGATTCCGCTGGTAAACGGAATCCTGAGTTCGCCGGCCGCGTTGATGGTGTCAAGCCTCACCTGAGGCCATTTATCCGGTGAGCCGTGATGCGGGCCGCCCTTGTCCGAGAGCCGCTCGGCGCTGGTCTCGAGCATGAGGCCCTGCGAAGCGCACACGCGCCGCAACTGGGCGAGTTGCTCGCGCGTCATCACGCCTGGATTGGCGTGCGGCAGCAGCCCGGTTTCTTGCCGCACCCGCTCGGCCATGGCGGCCACATAGTCGATGGTGCTCGCATAGCCCATGGCATCGAGCGCGGCGCGCGCTTGCGGCCAGCGCGCCTCGGGCTGATCGCCCAACGTGAAGAGCGCCTCGTGGCATCCGGCACGGGCCCCGGCGCGGGCAATATCCAGCACCTGTTCGGGTGACAGGAAGGGAGCGGGCACCTGGCTGGGGCTCGCAGAAAACGTGCAGTACCTGCACACATCACGGCACAGCCGGGTGAGTGGGATAAACACCTTACGCGAATACGACATGCGGTCGCCATGCCCCAGGTCGCGTAGGCGCGAGGCTTCGGCCATGAGCCAGTCGAGCGGCGCTTCGCTCGCCAGCTCACGCAGATCGTTATCGGACAGATTGATCATCAGCAGATCGTATGGCGCATTGTTGGATAAGGAGGGACAGGCTCTCTGTTTAGCGGAAGATGTCGGCGCCAGGCGGACGAATCAGTTCGCGACTGCTGCCCTCGCGCAGCTCAAACGGCAGCCCGGTTGCATGAACCACCGGTAGCCCCTCGTCGGCCTGCCCCATGAGGAGCGAGGCGGCCGCGGCCAGCTCGTCGGCGAGGCCGACTTCGCTATGGCGAAGCAAACGCCCGCTGCGATCGGGTTTTCCGCGCAGATCAGCGAGCCCCGGGACACCGGCCGCACCGATCGCAGTGCCGATGGTTCCCATCCGCCAGGCACGCCCGAAACTATCGTTGATGATGACGCCTAGTGCGCAACCGTACCGGGTCTGAAGCGCGTCGCGAAGCGTGGCCGCGCTGCGATCAGGGTTCTCCGGTAGCAGCAGCACCACCTCGTCTTCTTCAGGCATGTCGACATTGGATGCGTCGATCCCTGCATTGGCCATCACCAGCCCCAGGCGGTGCTCGACCACGATCACGCCTGGCACACAGCGCACCACCGCGGTCGATTCCGAGAGAATCAGTTCTACTACCCGCGGGTCTTTGCCAGCGGTCTGGGCGAGTGAGTGCGCCCGCGCCGAGGGCGTGACATCACGTAACCGAACCCATCGGTTCTCGGACTTGGAAACGATTTTCTGCGCAACGACGAAGGCATCGCCTGCGCGCACGATGATGCCGGCGCGCACGATCGCATCGCTCACCAACTGTGCCAGATCAGCCCCGGCCTGCACGGCGGGAAGGCCGGCCAGCGCGGTGAGCATCAGGCGGCGGGGCGCCTCATGGGCTGCCGCCCCGTGTGGCGATCGGCCCGAGTGGGCTGCCATGAAAGGGGGAGATTGGGTCACGAATCAGCCAAACGCCGCGCGCAGGCGAGGCACGACCTGCTCGGCATAGAGCCTGAGAAAGCGCGCCTGATCCGGGCCCGGGGCGTGGAACACCAGATGCCGGAAGCCGAGTTCGACATAGGGGCGGATTTTTTCGATCTGCTCGTCGGGATCGGTGGAAATGATCCAGCGCTTGACTGTGCGTTCGAGCGGAAGGGCATCAGCGAGCTTTTCCATTTCGACTGGATTTTCGGTACTCATTTTTTCTTCTGGCGACAGCGCAAGCGCAGCCCAGAACCGGGTGTCCTCACGGGCACGTTCGAGGTCGGTATCGAACGACACCTTCAGCTCGATCATGCGGTCGATGGAATCCGTTGCGCGGGCCGATGTCTGGAGCCCCGACGCCACATTGGGCAGCAGCGTTTCGCGATAGAGTTCGGGCGCTTTGCCGCTCGTGCAGATGAAGCCGTCGCCGATTTCCCCAGCCAGTGCGGCTGCGCTGGGCCCAGCGGCTGCAACATAGATGGGAACGGGTTCGTCGGGGCGGTCGTAGATGGTGGCGCGCTCGGTCCTGAAATACTCGCCCTCAAAACTCACCAATTCTTCGGTCCAGAGTTTTCGCATCAGAACAATGGACTCGCGAAGGCGTCCGAAGCGTTCCTTGAAGCCGGGCCACTTGATGCCAATGGCGGGGACCTCGTTGAGCGACTCGCCGGTGCCCACGCCCAGAATGATCCGGCCTGGAAACATGGCGCCCAGCGTGCCCATCGCCTGGGCCACGATGGAAGGGTGGTAGCGAAAGGTGGGCGTGACCACGCTGGTGCCGATCACGATCCGCTGGGTTCGCGCGCCCGCGGCCCCCATCCAGGCAAACGAGTAGGGCGCATGGCCCCCGGTGTGACGCCAGGGCTGAAAGTGATCGCTGATGAAGACTGAGTCAAAGCCCAGATCTTCGGCAAGGCAGGTGAACTCCAGCAGTTGTGTTGGCGTGAACTGTTCGGCCGAAGCCTTGTAACCGATTCTGAGCATGAGGACTCCGCATGATGTTGACGGATTAGCCAGGGGCGGACTATACCGGCCCTTCACCGCGCGCTCGCCGCATCGACGGCACCAGCACCATCATCAATAACGCCGTTGACACCGCCAGGAACCCGGCGCTGATCGGTCGCGTGACAAATACCGACAGATCGCCTTCCGAAATCAGCATGGCCCGGCGGAAATTTTCCTCCAGCATCGGGCCCAGGATGAAACCCAGGAGGAGCGGTGCAGGCTCGAAACGCATTTTTCTGAGGCCGTAACCGATCACGCCGAAAATCGCCATGATCACAACGTCAGACAGGTTGTTCTTGAGGCTATAGCAGCCGATGCAGCAAAAGATGATGATCGCTGGAAACAACACCCGGTACGGAATGGTGAGGAGCCGCACCCATACCCAGATCAGCGGCAGATTGAGCACCACCAGAAGTGCGTTCCCCAGCCACATGCTCGCGACCAACCCCCAGAAGAGCGCGGGTTGCTTGTCGATGATCTGGGGGCCCGGGGCGATGCCGTGAATCATCATGGCGCCGATCATCATCGCCATGATGGCGTTTGGCGGAATGCCGAGCGATAGCATCGGGATGAAACCCGCCTGCGCCGAGGCATTGTTCGCGGCCTCGGGCGCGGCCACACCCTGCACCATCCCGTGCCCGAACTTTTCAGGCTCGCGCGAAAGTTTCTTCTCCAGACTGTAGGCAGCGTAAGCGGGAATGTCGGTGGTGCTGCCTGGCAGGATGCCAAGCGCCACCCCCATGGCGGTGCCTCGCGCCGCAGCCGGCGTGGCGAGTTTGAAGTCTTCGCGGGAAGGCCATAGCCGATCGGCCGGCCGCACCACCCGGCCCTGACCCTGGGTAGCTTCCAGGTTCAGCATGATCTCGGCCAGACCAAATAGCCCCATGGCAACCGGCACGAAGCCGATGCCGTCGAAGAGCGCATTCACGCCCAGCGTATAGCGCTGCATGCCGGTGGTCACGTCGGTGCCGACCAGCCCCAAAAATACGCCGAGTGCAATCATGGCGAGTGCTTTTGCAAGGCTGCCCTGTGCAAGCACCACCGCCGCCACCAGGCCGAGCACCATCACGGCCACATAATCGGGTGACTGAAAGAGAAGCGCGAGCTTGGCAACGGGGGGGCCGGCCGCCGCGATCACCAGGGTGGTGACCGTGCCGGCAAAGAGCGAGGCGAGCGCGGCGACCGCAAGCGCAGCGCCCGCACGGCCGTTCCGGGCCATGGCGTGACCATCCAGTGTGGTGACCACCGACGACGATTCGCCAGGGAGATTCACCAGGATCGCAGTCGTTGAGCCGCCGTACTGTGAGCCATAAAACACGCCTGCCAGCATGATCAGAGCGCCCACCGGCGGCAGGTGAAAGGTGAGCGGCATGAGCATCGCCACCGTGGCCGACGGACCAATGCCGGGCAGTACCCCGATCAGGGTGCCCAGCAGACAACCGATCAGACATAGCGCCAGGTTCAGGGGCGACAGCGCCACCGAGAACCCGAGACCAATGTTGCCAATCAGCCCTGAGAGAATCGCTTCCATCGGTCAGGCGAGGGGCGGCAGAATCCGCAGCGGCAGCCCCAGCCCCCACACGAAAATCGCGATGACGCCAGTGGTGAGTGCCAGAACGAGTGCGGTCAACGCACGCCAGGAGAGCGGCTGGCCGGCGAAGTTGGCAGTGAACGCAGTGGCCGCGATGGCAACCACGACGCCCAGGCTGGAGAGCGTGGCGGCGAACACCAGCACCGCCGCAGAGACGAACGCGATGGGTCGCAGTCGGACGCCCTCGAACCGATCCTGTGGCTTGCCCGGCCCGCGTCGCAGTGCGAGTCCGCTGATCAGTGCGCCGAGCGCGATCATCGCGAGCGCCATCGCGCGAGGCACATAGCCTTCACCCATATCGGCAGCCGTACCCTGCGTGAGATCGGCCCCGAGGAGGAGCGCAGCGACGCCGACGGCCGCCAGGACGATACCGGCCCACAGGTCACGATCGTCCAGGCGGTTCATGACGGCCTGCGCGGCGCGTGGTTACTTCTTTTGCCGCGTTTTGACCAGACCCGCTTCGAGAAACACCGGATACATCGCGGCGTCATCCTCTGCCCAGCGTTTCTTCGCCATGTCATTGCCACCCGGCGTGACCAGGAAACCCGCCGCGCGGGCTTTCTCCTGAAACTCTTTGTCGGAGAGCGTTTCGATGAACTTGGTTTCGAGCGCCTTGAGTCGGTCAGCGGGAATGCCTTTGGGCGCAGCAATCACGCGCCAGAGTCCCGAGATGACTGGAAAACCTTGCTCGGCAAAGGTGGGGACATCAGGCGCCTTGAAGTGACGGGTGGACGACGCGACACCGAGCACGCGTAGCTTACCTGCAGCATGTTGTTCGATCACATCGGGTAAGGCGATCGAGGCCATATCGACCTCGCCGGACAAGAGGGCCTGCACGGTGGGCGCAAAGCCTGCGTAGGGAACCTTGATGAGGCGGATCCCCAGGCCCTTCTCGAAGACCGAGGCCGCGACGTGCGACGAACCGCCCGGCTGATCGTTGCCGTTTTTCAGCTTGCCCGGATTGGCTTTGGCGTGATCGACCAGTTCCTTGAGGTTCTTGAAAGGTAGCTTCGGGTTGATGGTGATCGCGGAAGGATCATCACCAAAGAACACCACCGGTTCCATTTCGTCGAGGGCGTTGGCGTTGGGATTGTTGTACTGCGCGAACACCGCGCCCGTGGCGATCATGGCGAGGGTGTAGCCGTCGGGCTTGGATGACATGACTTCCTTAATGCCCACCGTGCCGCCCGCCCCTGGCTTGTTCACCACCACAACGGGCACACCCATGCGCTTAGAAGCCGCTTCCGCGGTCATCCGCATGGCGGTGTCGCTGCCGCCGCCGGGTGGCCAGGGGACGACCAGCGTGATCGGCTGGGAGGGGAATGCCTGGGATTGGGCGAATGCAGGGGCAAGCGCCACACACAACGCAGCGAGTTTCAGGATCAACGGCTTATTCATGGCGAGCTCCTGCTGGGATGGGTGAAGAGGGGGGTGAGAGGATGGCGAATGTGTCAACTGCCGAGTTCGCGGATGACCGACAGACCATAGCGCTGATCCGACAGGTCACCTGCCAGGAGCAGCACCAGTTCTTTGAGCCCCGCGTCGCGGTAGGCAATCAGCTTGTCGCAGCATTCCTGAATCGTACCGGCTACCGCGAAGGCATCAACGGCTTCATCGGAGACCAGACGGGCCGCTGCCGCGTAGTCGCGCCGCCCCATCGCTTCGATGACCCCGGCCTGATCAACCTTGATGCCGGAGTGCGCGATGGCATCATCGATAAAGCGGTTACGAAGAATGAACGCGAGCTTCATTCGTACCTGTTCGATCGCGCGCCCGCGGTCGGCCGCCGCCACGAAGGAGATGTAGCTTGCCGTGTGAAGCGCCTCATAGCTGCGGCCGGCTTCCTCTGCACCGGATCGCGTGATGGCAAGCGACTCCCGCACAAAGCCCGCTGAGATTCCCGCCGAGAGCACCACGCCGTCAGCAATCTTGCCGGCCAGGGCGAGCATCTGTGGCTTCATGGGCGACAGATAAAGCGGAATCGGCTGTGGCGGCGTGAACATCATTCGCGCGCCGCGCAGCCGAAAGCGCTGTGCCTCCTGGTGCACCGGTTCGCCCGTCCAGAGTGCGCGAAGCGCATTGACGAAATCACGCGTCACCCCGATCGGCTTGTCGATCGACTCGCCCGACTCGCCCAGGAACAGCGGGTTGCCGGTACCAAGCGCGAGTGCGACGCGCCCAGGCGCGGCTTCCGCGAGCGTGGCCATCTGCATGGCGGTCGGCATGGGGTGGCGCAGATAGGGGCTGACCGCGGTGGGAATCACTCGCACGCCTGGGATGGCGCTGGTAAAGCCCAGACAGGACACGATGGGCTCACGATAGCCGAGATGATCTGCCATCCAGAGGCTGCTTGCGCCCGCCGTAGCCGCTTCGCGGGCGAAAGTAAGCGCCTCGTCGTAGGGGGCAAAGCCATCAAAACTGACACCGATCTGCATGGTGGAAGCCGTTATCAGGAGCGATTGGAGGTTGGACCGCGCACATGCGCGAGGAGTGCGGAACAGTTCATGCCGGCGATGCCCATTGCCTCGGCCGTGCGGCCGCCTTCACGATAGTTGGTGCCGGTGAGCGTGATGCCCAATTGCAGGAGCGAGCTTGCCGTTGGAACAGGAACACCGGCGATGGTGGCCAATTCGATGAAAGGCAGCAGACCGTGGCCAAAGTCTTCGAGATAGTAGCGGTGGGAAAGGGAGTCGGGCGCCTTGATTCGTTGATTGGCTTTGCCGCCGCTGATGGCACTCACCAGATCCGT
Source organism: uncultured bacterium (assembly GCA_903866395.1). Classification (GTDB taxonomy): domain Bacteria; phylum Pseudomonadota; class Gammaproteobacteria; order Burkholderiales; family Burkholderiaceae_E; genus SYIM01. Next base: position 11,040 of record CAIPNM010000005.1, on the reverse strand, counting down.
GGTGTCGGTGACAGAAGCCTCGACCGTGCCATAGCGCTGCATCTCGGCGCCGAGCGCGGGCAGTTCATGACCGAAGGCGCGCGCCACCGCAAGTCGCTCGGCGTCCAGGGCCTGCATCACGCGCACCACACCCGGTGTCATACCCTGTACATAGAACGTGAAATCGCCGCGCGTGGCCTCGATCCAAGCAGCCCCCAGGATGGTGCCGGGCGCGTGCAGCACCATATTGAGGTTGGCAAGGCTGGAATTGAGGACATCGGGGACCCGCTCGCTCACCGGATAGAGAGTCTGCGCAGCGTTTACCGCAGCCTCTCCGCCAGGCAATGCAGCGAGCCGCAAAAACCGGGCTTTCCCTGAAATGGTGACCGACCCGGGCCGATATTTTCGCGCGATGTAACTGAGCGTATGAAATTCAGCGACCGCAGGCACCGGCCCACCGCTTGCCGCGCGAAAAGCGGTGGTGAACTCGAGCGCGCCACCGGTATGCCCAGGGTTGAGCACCACCGGCACATGATGCAGTCCGGCCTGCGCGAGGGCCCGTGCCACGGGTGCATGCGAGATCGTGGGCAGACAGACCAACGCAGCGTCTGCGTCCCGCATCGCTTCAACGAGATTGGGCGTGATCCGTTCGGGACGAACAAAGCCTTCGCCCAGCACACCCTCGTAGTCGACGCCGCCCCGCTCCATGAAAGGCGCAAGCGTGTCGGGTGAACGGTTCCACAGCCGGACCTGATGGCCGGCGAGCGTGAGTTCCACCGCGGCTGCTGCGCCGCCTGCTCCGGCCCCGATGACGGCGACGCGCATGGAGTCAGCGAACCACGATCAGTTCGTCGTTCGAGCAGTAGTCGGAGAGCATCTCCGAGCCGGTGTCGGTGACCAGCAGCATGTCCTTCAGTTGCATGCCATAGCCATACCCGGTCTGATAGCAGAGCGGTTCAACGCCCAGCACCATGCCCGCCTCAAGCTGCGCATCGCCCTCGCGACCGATCTCGGGTGTCTTGCCCAGATACGGGTCTTCATGGAGGAAGAGTCCGATGCCGTGACCGACGAACGAAATGGGCGGAAGCTTGAGTTCATCGAGCTTACGGATGAAACGCTCGTAAATTTCGCGGCAGCTCGCGCCCGGTTTGATCCGCTCGAGCAGGTCGTACTTGCAGTCGACCAGATGCTTCCAGATGCGCTCGGCGTGTGGCGGCGCTTTCTGAACCACCGCGGTCCGGCAGACACCCGCCTGATAGCCTGAGATGACCGAAAAGATCTCGACCCTGCAGACGTCTCCCGACTCGAGCTTGCGCAGCGACGGCCCCACATTCGGGAGCTGACTGCGCTCGCCGGTGGCCACGATCAGCAGCTTGAACTGCTCGGCTCCCAGCGAGTAGACATTGCGTGTGAGATGGCCCGCGAGATCCATTTCGGTATCGCCCGCCTGAACGGCCCGAAGCGCATCGGTGATCGACTGATCGGCAATGCGTGACAGGCGTCGCAGCAGCGCAATTTCATCGGCAGTTTTGATCTGGCGAAGCCGCGCGACGATCTGCTGGTTGGAGACGAAGGTGGCGCCGGGCAGGGCTGCCCGGAGCTTTTCGAATTCGCTCGCAGGCAGATAATCGAGTTCGATGCCGATACGGGCGCGGGCCAGCCCCATTTCGGTGAGTAGCTCGGCGCATACCGCCATGGCGTTATCGCTGAACTCTGCCCAGATCCGGGTTGTGGTGCCGGGCTCGCGGCGCCCGATGGTCGTGGCCTCCATGTCCACACCCAGGATGGCGGTCTGTCCGTCGGCAGTGACGATACCCATGGCGTGACGATGCCGCATGAGGGGCTGCGATGGCACCACAAAGCCTGTGAGGTAGGCAAAGTTTTCAGGCGAGCACGACACCATGGCGTCGAGCCCATGGGTGTTACAGGCCGCTTTCCAGCGGTTGACGATTTCCTCGCGCATCAGGCCTCCGATTCGGGAACGCGGTAGTGGGCGATCTTGGCTTCATCCACGGCGGTACCGAGACCGGGCGTGGTGGGGACTTCAATGAACCCATCAACCAGGCGCATGGGTTCAACCAGCAGATCGTCCTTGTAGTAAATGCCGCCGATCTGTCCGGTGTTGGCCTCAGCGGGCGTGGACACCGGAATGACATTTGAAAGCGTGACCGCTGGTGCGGCCGCCGCCAAGGTGAGGTTTGCGCGGTTACCCACGCCGGTTTCCACCGAGCCATTGACGTTACAGATGATGCCGGCGGCGCTGCAGACCGCAGCCACTTCCATTGCACGATAAAGACCACCCGGCTTGGTCGTGTAGATGGAAACGATCTCGGCGGCGCGACGCTCGATGATCTGGATCACGTCATGGGCGTTCCATGCGCTTTCGTCGGCCATCACAGGCGTGTCGATGGCGCGCGAGACCTCCGCGATGCGCTCGATTCCCATCACTGGCTGCTCGGCGTATTTGAGACCGTAGGGCTCCATGGCACGGATGGTGCGGATCGCCTCGCCCGGTGTGGCGTAGCCTTCGTTGGCATCGACGCACAGATCGACTGCGGGTCCGACTGCTTCGCGAATGGCACGAACGATTTCGATGTCGCGCTTGGGATCCTGCCCGACCTTGATCTTGATGGTTCGGATACCCTCTGCCGCCACGCGTGCGCATTCGGCGACGGCCTCATCGATCGCGAGCAGCCCAATTGAGTGGGTGACCGGTACCCGGCTGCGGGCGAGACCGCCCAGGAGCGTGTAGGCGGGTACACCGAGCGCCTGCGCGGTGAGGTCATAGTAGGCAAAATCGACTGCCGATTTTGCGTAGGGGTAGCCTTTGATGGCAGCGTCCATCCGGCGGTGCAGTCCGGCGAAGTCGCCCAACGGGTGGCCCTTGATGGCAGGCAGAAGATAGCGCTCAATCACCAGCCTGGCGATGGCGGGTGATTCGCCGAAATATCGGCCAAATTCGCCGCCCCAGTCTTTAAGTGCGGGCGACTCACCCCAGCCAAAGCGGCCTGAACCGTCACCGAGCTTGACGAGCACATAACGGCCGATCGGTTCGGTGAGACCAGTCCATTTGTGCACGCGTCGCGTGGGCAGGTGGACGAGTAGCGTTTCTAGGGTGGCAATGGAGGCGAGCATGATGACAGCCAAGTCTAGGTAGGGGGGTGGGAGGCGTCAAGCAATGGCAGGTCGCGCATCAGACTGCCGTATACCCGCCGTCCGCCAGCACATCCGATCCGGTGATGAACGACGCGCCGTCGCTCAGCAGAAACAGCGCAGTCTCGGCGATTTCTTCTGGCCGCCCCAGTCGGCCGGCGGGATGAAGCGGCGCGAGCGCGGCATTGACCGCCGCCTCATCGCCATAACGGTCGGTGAGCCGGCTGGTCATGATGGCGCCGGGAGACAGGCTCACCGCGCGGATGTTGTCCCGAGCATAGTCGACTGCCAGCGTGCGCGTGAGCGAATGCAACGCTGCCTTGCTTGCGCTATAGGCAGCGCCCGAGCGCGCCGTAACGTGTCCGAGTTGTGAGGCGATGTTGAGGATCACGCCCCCGCCGGCTGCGATGAGGTGAGGAATGGCCCAACGGGACATCAGGAACGATCCGGTGAGATTGACGCTGATTGCACGATCCCAGTCATCGAGCGGGATGTCGGCGACGCGATTGCGCGGCGTAGCGACCGCTGCGTTATTGATGAGCGCGTGCAGTGCTCCAAAATGCGCTACCACCTGTTCGACCGCGGCAAGGCTGGCGTCGCGATTTGAGATGTCACATTCGATCAGCAGAACATCGGCATGGTCTGCGTAACGCTTCCTGAGGGCATCGCCAGCGTGATCGAGCGCGGCCACCCGCGCGCCGGCAGCGCGGCAGCGCATCACGATCGCATGACCCAGATCACCGGCAGCGCCGGTGATGAGCACCATGCGTGCGTCGAGACAATGTGAGGCATTCATCAAAGTATTATAGGAGCGGGTCAGCGCCGCGAAGGGGTGTCATGAAACAGCTTGCCGCCGAACAGGTCCGTTTTTACCGTGACCAGGGCTATTTGAGTCCGATTCGCGCTTTCGGTGCGGAGGAAGCCGCCCGGTATCGCGCACGGCTGGAAACAGGCGAGCGCGCGCATGGGCTCGCCCCGGATCAGCGGCGGAAAATGTATCTGTATCTCAAGTGGATGGACGACATTGTGCGCGATGCCCGCGTACTCGATGCGGTGGAAGATCTGATCGGCCCCGATATTCTCGTCTATCACATGACGCTCTGGGTCAAGGAGCCACGCACCGATGCCTTCGTGAGCTGGCATCAGGACTCCACCTACTTCGGCCTGAGCCCCGCTGAGCATGTGACAGCGTGGGTGGCGCTCTCACCGTCCAGTCACGAGAGCGGCTGTGTGCAGGTGGTGCCGGGCAGCCATCGGCGTGGCCAGATGCCGCATGATCAGCTCACACGCTCGGCCAATCTGTTCGTCACGGGGCAAACCATTGCCGTGGCGGAGCAGGAAACACTCGACACGATGGTGCTTGAGCCCGGTGAGTTTTCGCTCCATCACACCCACACTTTCCACAACTCGATGCCTAACGGTTCGGACGACCGTCGGATTGGTCTGGGGATCAGCTATATCCCCACGCGCTGCCAATGTTCGGCAAGCGTAAGGCTATCGGCGACGCTGGTTCGAGGGGAAGATCGCTTTGGTCATTTCGATCTTGACCCTGCGCCGCAAGCCGACTTCGATTCGGCTGCCCTCGGTGTGCATCGTCGGGCCATGGAGCGTTGGCATGCGGCGCGCGCCGAGCTGATCCCAGCCGCTCACTCAGTCAGGGCCTGAGCTTCACGCCGCTCGCCACGGTGACGACGCCGCTCAGTCGTGGGCTGATCGGGCGCATTCGAGCGCGCCCGCGATCAATCCGCACTCAGATTACGATCCTTGATGATCTTGTCCCACTTGGTGAATTCGCTGCGCAAAAAGGCGCTCGCGCTCGCGCGCGGGTTGGCGACCGCTTCGAGTCCGTCGCGCTCCAGCACCTGTCGCATGGCGTCGGTCTTCATCGCCTGTGCAGTGCCGCTATTTAGCCGATCGAGCACCGCACTCGGGGTTCCGGCAGGTGCGGCGAGAATGAACCAATTGAGTGCCTCAAAGCCCGGCAGCGTTTCGGCCACCGCGGGTGCATCGGGTAGCGTAGACAGGCGCTGCAAGCCGGTGGTGGCTAACACCTTGAGCCGGCCACTTCGCACATGCACCATCGACGATCCCGGATTGTCGAACATCAGATCCACCCGGCCTGCGATCAGGTCGGTGAACGCCGCGCCTGCGCCCTTGTACGGAACCTTGTTCACGTTGATCTGTGCATTGGCAGTCAGCAGTTCGGTGGCAAGGCGCTGAATGCCGCTGCTGCCAGGTAATGCGAAGTTGATCGACGTGCCCGAGCGCGCCATTTGGAGCGCCTCGGCAAACGTGTTTGCTTTGAAGCCCACCGGCGCGACCAGCACCTGCGGGGTCGAGGCCACGACGGTGACCGGCTCGAAATCCTTGAAAATGTCGTAAGGCAGTTTGGCGATGAACGAGGGCGTGATGCCGAAGGCTGCCGAGCTGATCAGGAGTGTGGTGCCGTCAGGGGTTGATTTGGCCACCTCGGCAGCGCCGATCTGGCCGGTGGCGCTGGGGCGGTTTTCCACCGCGACCGATCGATTGACCGCCTTGCCGAGTTCAACAGCGAGCGCACGCGCGAGCACATCCACACCGCCGCCGGCGGCAAAAGGCACCACCAGCCGAATCGGCCGATCGGGCAGGTCCTGCGCGTGGGCGCTGGCGATAAACAGGCTGGCGCAGCCGGCCGCTGCAGCGATAACAAGTCGGCGGTGTCGAATCATGATGAACGGGCTCCGTTGGCGGGTGGCAATCAGTCCGGTGGCGGGTTGAATCGTTCGGGCTGACGCCCGGACGAGTGCGCTTTCAAGCATGCGCGGTCAGGGCGTCGGCTGTGGTTTCCGATTCCGAAATTTGCAAGGTCGTTGCCCTCGGTACCCGCTAGGATGCACGGCTTAACCAGGACATAACGGAGGGGACCCGTGATCCGCATTCTTTTCGTCGCACTCTTCGCTGCCTTGCTGCCCGGGCTGTCCGCAGCGCAATCGTTTCCAAGCCGTCAGATCACCATCATCGTCGGGGTTGCGCCGGGCGGCACGCTGGACGCCCTGGCGCGGCAGATCGCGCAGGGCATTGCGCCCATTCTCAAGCAGCCCGTGGTGGTTGAAAATCTTGCTGGCGCGGGCGGGTTAGTGGGTTTTCAGCGCCTGAAGCGTTCCGACCCCGATGGGCACACGCTTAATTTCAGCAATATGGGACTGCTGGTGATTCCGCACCTGCATCCGCAGGGCGGCTTCGATGCGCTCACTGACCTCGCACCCGTGGCGTCGGTGGCCACGGTGCCGATGGTGCTTGCTGTGAGCAATGCGAGCGGCTTCAATGATCTTAAAACCATGCTGGCCCATATGCGGCAGAACCCGGGCAAGGTGAACCTGGGTTCCGGCGGGCCGGGGACCACCGCGCATCTCGCGCAGGCGCTGTTCCTGAACCTCGCCAATGTGCAGGGCACCCTCGTTCAATATCGCGGCACGGGCCCAGCGCTGATCGATGTCATCGCCGGCACCATCGAAGGCATCATCGACCAGACCGTCACCCTCATGCCGCTTCATGCCGATAAGCGTGCGCGTGCCATTGCAGTGTCGGCGCCGCAGCGTCTCCCCCGTCTGCCCGATGTGCCGACCTTTGCCGAGGCCGGCTTACCGCAGTTCGACCTGCGGATCTGGAACGGGTTGGTTGCGCCCAAAGGCACGCCGCGCGCGGCGCTCGATCGGTTGGCTGCGGCCGTGTCGCAGGTCATGGACAGCCCGGAGTATGTCGAGCGGGTGGAAAAGCAGTTCGCCTCGGAAATCCCTTCGGCGGCTGATCGCGGTCCGGATGGGTTCCGGCGCCTGATGGAGCGCGATGCCACGCGCGTGGCCGATCTGGTCAAGTCGATTGGCATTCAGGGCAAGTAAGGTGGGCTGGCCGAGCGCTTCTCGGGCGCTCGAAGTTCGCTGGTCGTGAGGCATCTGCGACAGCCCCAGCAGCAGGGGCGGGAGTCGGCGAAGCGCGCCTCCGACTGGCGAGCCGCGCTATCGGCCTGAGCGGCCCGATGGCGCGATGGATTCAGCCCGCAATCGGCGGCGCAGTTCCTTCGATCTGCACCCGAAAGCCCGAGCGCACATTGGGCCAGTAGTCCCACAGCGCCTTGTGTTGCGCGCAGCGGTTGTCCCAAAAGGCGATGGAGTGCGGCCGCCAGCGGAACCTGCAGGCCCACTCGTCGCGGCCGATATGCCGGTAAAGGAACTTCAGCACTGCCTCGCTTTCGCTGCGCGGCAGCTCGTTGATGTGGCTGGTGAAGTCCCAATTCACAAAAATGCCCCGGCGCCCGCTTTCCGGGTGCCGGATGATGACCGGATGCGATGACTTGGGCGTGCCGGGCCCGAACACGCGTGCGCCGTCATGGGTAGCGGTGAGCCCGGATAAATAAGCCTTCATCCGGTCCGAGAGCGCGTCATAGGCTGCATAGGTGCTTGCGAACATGGTGTCGCCGCCGCCATCGGGCGGCACCGTATGGTTGTAAAGCATGCTGCCAAGCGGCGGAAAGGGCGCGCACGACTGATCGCTGTGCCAGCTCTCGCCCGAGATGCGCTGTGAGGTCTCGTCATAGTGAAATTTGCGAACCAGCGGATGATCGGTGGGCTTGCTGATGGTCTGCGCGCCCACGTGCCGACCGAGCGTTCCGAACAAACTCGCGAACCGGATGTGATCGTCAAAACTGATTTTCTGGTCGCGAAAGAACAGCACCTGATAGCGCACGAACGCGTCTTTCACCTCGGTGATCTGCTCGGCAGTGAGTTCGCGCGTGAGATCGATATCGGTGATCTCGGCGCCGATGTGGGGTGATGCGGGGGTGACCGTGATGTGGGTGAAGCGCGCGGCCGGCTGGTCGGGGGTGCGGGCCGAGATAGGCGCGCCGACTGTGCTGGTAAACATGGCGATCGTCTCCGAAAAGTACTTAGGATCCTATGTGTTTGGAACGGGGTATGCAAATATACTTGCAGGAAAATTTCGTATATCAAGATTTAGGTGCGCTTTGGTTCCTAAGCATTCCAGTCCCGCGGCTCAGCCCCGACGCCACGTCCGCTCAGCCGCCCGGCTTGAAGAAAGCCTGGGGTTCCTCATCGCCGAGGCGGAGCGCGCGTCCAAGCGCGTGCTGTTCGCCCGGATCGCGGAGTATGGCGTGCGTCGTGGTGGCTGGTTCGTGCTTCGCACACTCTGGGAAGATGAGGGCATCACCCATCGTGAACTCGCTCAGCGGTTGGGCCTGATGGAGGCCTCGGTGCTTGAAATGGTGCGGGCGCTCGAAAAAGATGGGCTGGTCACCCGAGTCCGCGATGAGGAAGACCGACGCAAGGTGCGGATTCATCTCACCCGACAGGGACGTGCGCTCGAGCCCACCTTGATGCAGGTGGCCCAGACGGTCAATGAGCGGATGGTCCGTGATCTGTCACAGGCCGAAGCGGTGCTGCTCAAGCTTTTGCTGAAGAAAGTTCGCGATTCACTCGCCGAAGTATGAAACCCAGGCAATCAATCCGAGGCGGTCAATGAAACCCCGTGTCCTGATCGTGGGCGCCGGCATCGCCGGCTGTTGCGCAGCCATCGCATTGGCGCGGATCGGCTGGGCTGTCACGCTCATTGAAAAGCAGTCGGCCTGGCAGTTCCAGAGTTCGGGGATTTTTGTCTACAGCAATGGCCTCGCGCAGTTCCGCGCGCTCGGTGTCATGGATGAGATGGTGGCTGCGGGCTTTCCAATTGCCGATGGACGTAACGTCTACCTCAATGCCGACGGCTCATCGTTTCTGGAAACGTTTTATCCGGCGCGATTCGAAGGCGCCGACCAGGTCCCCATTCTTGGCATTCGTCGGGCCGACATGCACCGCGTGTTGTCGCGACATCTGAGCGAGCTCGGCGTGGAGGTAAGGCTGGGGTGCACGGTCGAGCGGCTTGACGCTCCGCCTTCGGGGGTGGACGCATGGCTCTCCGATGGCAGCCGCGTCGTCTGCGATCTGCTCCTTGGCGCGGACGGCATTCGGTCGCAGGTGCGGCAGCTGCTCTGGCCCGGTATTGAGCCGCGCTACAGCGGGTTCGGTGTCTGGCGAAGCGTGCATCGGCGCCCGGTCGATCTGGTCGACAAAATCATGATGATGGCGCCGGGCCTGCGCCTGGGCATCATGCCCATCTCCCAGAGTCAGCTCTATCTGTTCGGCACGGTACCCGAACCCGCGGGGTCATGGTTTGCCCGCGAAGACTGGGCGGCCCTGATGCGCTCGCGGTTTGCAGTCTTTCGCGGTCCCGCTGCGCGGTTTCTCGACGAGCTCACCGCCCAGTCCGAGGTGCTTTATACGGCGGTCGAAGAAGTGGTCATGGCGGGCCCCTGGCATCATCACCGGGTGCTGCTCATTGGCGATGCAGCGCATGCCAGCACGCCATTCATGGGGCAGGGGGGTGCGATGGCTGTCCAGGACGCGGTGGTGCTGGGTCGCCTCCTTGCCTCGGGGCTGCCGGTGGACAGCGCGCTCGACCGGTTCAGTGAAGTGAGGCCGCCCGTCTGCCGCTTCGTTCAGGATGTGTCCAGACAGGTGGGCGTGAGCGGTGCTCAATCCGACGCGCTGGAACATGCGAAGATTCTTCAAACCATGCGATCCACTGCGCAGCAGCGGGTGGATGACTTTTATGCGCAGCTCGAGCGTCTCGGCTCGCACATCAGCACAGGGGACACGCCATGACACGCAGACAATGGATCAGCGCAATCGCCGCGGGAGGCATCTTGGCCGCGCTGCCGCTTTACGCTCCCGCGCAGACCTACCCCAGCAAACCCATCCGCATCATCGTGCCGTTTGCGGTCGGTGGGTCCTCTGACATCATGGCGCGCGGCCTGGGTAAGCAACTCGCCGAGCAGATGGGCGCGCAGGTGGTGGTGGAGAACCGGCCCGGGGGCGGGGGCGGGCCGGCGATGCAGGCTGTGGTGTCGTCGCCTGCCGACGGCCACACGCTGCTCTACGGCACCATTGGCACCAACAGCGTCGCGCCGTTGCTCTTCAAGAATCTGCCGGTGGATCCTGTCCGCGATCTTCAGCCGGTCTCCATCCTCGCACTCAATCCAAGCGTGCTGATCGTGAACTCGACGCTACCGATTCAGTCGCTCGAGGATCTGATCCGTTATGCGAAGGCCAACCCGGGCAAGCTCAGCTATGCCTCGGCGGGCAATGGGTCGATTTCACATCTGGCCACCGAACTTCTGAAGACCAGTGCGCAGATCGACATGCTGCATGTCCCCTACAAGGGCGGTGGCGCAGCCTCTGCCGACCTGCTGGCGGGCAACATTTCCCTGATGATTGAAACCATCACCAACGCCATGACGCTGGTGAAGACGGGCAAAGTGCGCGCCATTGCAAACTCTGGCAGCCGCCGCTGGCCGACCGCACCTGATCTGCCCACGTTTTCGGAAGCCGGCGTACCCGGCTATCAGGTCGACAGCTGGACCGGCTTATTTGTCGCGGCGGGCACTCCCGCGCCCATCGTCGACCGCATCAACGCCGAGCTCGTCAAAGCCGCGCGCGATCCCGGCTATCGGACCGCGATGAGCAATATCGGGGTGGAAGCAGTCAGTTCATCGCCCCAGGAATTCGCGAGTTTCGTTAAAGCCGAGATGGAAAAATGGGGGCGGGTGATTCAACTCACTGGCACCCGGGTCGACTGACGAACGCGCGGCGTCTCGGGCATTGCAGATCATGCCCCCGCCGCGGACCTCGAAAATCAGGCCGCCGCCGCGTGGCTGGCCTCGATCTTGCGCCTAATGTGCTCGCCTGCAGTCATCGCCGGAAAGCGCGCCTGCTCGCCTGGGGGAACGCAAGTGGGCACACAGGCGATGCTCTGGTCATAGTTCGGATGCACGAACATGCCGATCGAGAGCCGGCGACTGCGGGCTACGCCCAGGGGCGG
>CAIPNM010000004.1 GCA_903866395.1 uncultured bacterium | reverse complement strand
CAGTTTGGAGAGCAGCGGGTACAACGTGCCTTCCTGAGTGGCGAACTCGGTGTCAGCGAGGCGGCGAAGGATGTCGGGGACATAAACGCTATGCCCAGCGACGATCTTCAGGACAACAAATTCCAGCAGGCCTTTGCGCAGTGGGAGAAGTTTGAGGTCGAGCTCTGTGGTCATAACGGTACCTTTATGTAAAAAGGTACATGGATCACCCCTGCTTGTCAACCTTTACGCCGCCGACCTGCAATGATCGACGGGTGAAGGAATCAACCAAGGACGTACTCAAATTCCTGCTGGCATTCATCGTGGTGCTGGTCGCGTTCGGGGGTTACAAGTTGCTCGCCGTACTGGAGCGTGGCTGACGGCCGGGGCTGATCAGCTTTTGCCGATCAACCCCGACAGCGCGCCGAGATACTGGGTGAACGCCTCTCGACCGCTCGGCGTCAGGCTGACGGCGGTGAGGGGCTTGCGGCCACGGAACGACTTTTCGATCGTTACGTACCCCGCTTCCTCGAGCTTGCGCAGGTGGACGGAGAGGTTGCCGTCCGTCGTGCCGAGGTGCGTCTTCAGTGCGCTGAAGTCTGCTGTCTCGGCGCCGACGAGGTAGGCCATCACTCCGAGCCTGATGCGTCCGTGAATGACGTCATCGAGCGCGTTGATGTTGAACTCGCTCATGGTCTCAGCCCTGCTGCCGCTGCGCCTGGCGCGAGAGCCGCACGCCCGGCACGACCGCCGTCAAGACAAGCGCGATCGCGTAGATCAAATACTCGTCGCCCGTGCCGACGAACAGTCCGAGCACCGGCACCGTGAGCATGGCGAAGAACGCGTTGGCCTTCATCCAACCCTGACCGGTGACCGCAGCGGCGATGGTCCAGGCGATCCCATAGACCGAGAGCACCTGCAGGCTGATGGTATTCATCACGAAGCCATCGCCGCGCTGGTACGCCATTGCGGCGACGCCGAGCCAGAACGCGAAGATGCTAAAACCGACACCCGTCCACGCCGCGTTGATGGTGCGATTGGCCGAGTTCTCGACCTTGCTGCGATCCCGACGGATGAGCAGGGCAAGGTGAATGGCGAAGCCGGCGGCGGCTAGAACCCATGCAAGCATGGCTTGGCCGAAGCCGAGTCCGAGCCACTCACGGATCGGCGGCCACTGCAGCAGGCTCGCGGCACCGAACCAGCCGCCGCCAGCGATCAGGTAAGGTCCCGCCATCAAGGGAGCGTCCTTTCCCGCCGTAGCGAGTTGGCGCAGGAAGGCGAGGTTCTCTTCAGGGGTGTGGGTCGTGTCGGTCATTTGGGTCTCCAATGAGGGTTAGTGACTGTCCGGGGTGTGTACTGTGTGATTCAACGTGCTTTAATTTATAAAGTGCTTTGTCCGATGTCAATACCCCTGAATCAGGTGCGATAAACTGCCCCCCATGGCTCGCATCATCGACGCCCTGACGGGCGATCAAGACAAGTGTGAAATTCCAGGGCACGGCAGCGATGCCGCGCTGCCGCAGGGCCACGGGCTCGCCTTCACGCCCGAGGTGGAACGCGCAACCGCTGCGGCCTACGAGCGGGT
>CAIPNM010000003.1 GCA_903866395.1 uncultured bacterium | reverse complement strand
TGGCCGGCCGTTTTTCTATTTCGCCTACGGCATGGCGGCGGCCGAGGTGGCGGTCGATACCCTGACCGGCGAAACCCGTGTGCTGAGGGTCGATGTCCTCCACGATGTGGGCAGTTCGCTCAACCCAGCGCTCGACATCGGGCAGATTGAAGGCGGACTGCTGCAGGGCATTGGCTGGCTGACTGCCGAAGAACTCTGGTGGAACGGGGTGGGCGAACTTAAAACCCACGCGCCGTCCACCTACAAGATTCCGAGCGCCCGCGACTGGCCGGTGGACGCCCGGATCAACCTGCTCGACCTCCCCAACCGGGAGGACACAATCCACCGCTCCAAGGCAGTGGGAGAGCCGCCGCTCATGCTCGCGATTGCGGTCTTTCATGCGCTTCGCGATGCGGTGGCCAGCTGCGGACGAGCGGGCGTTTGCCCGATGCTCGATGCGCCCGCCACGCCCGAAGCACTGCTGCGCGCCCTGGGCGACGTTTCGAAGTGAACGACTGGATCGAGGCGCTGCGTAGCCGGTTGCGCGCGCAGTCTGTGGTCGTGCGGGTGGCGGTTGCGCGGGCGAGGGGGTCTACACCACGCGAGGCCGGGGCGGTCATGCTGGTCGATGCTGGTATGCCCTTCGGCACCATCGGCGGCGGGGAACTTGAATGGCGAGCCGAGAAGCTGGCCCGGCAGATGCTGGACGCATCGCAGCCCCGCGTTCGAATCGAGCGCTGGCCGCTGGGGCCTGAACTGGGCCAATGCTGCGGGGGGGCGGTCACGCTGTGGTTCGAGCGCCTGGATACCGGCGATCTCGAGTTATTCGATGGGCTCGCAGCCTCCGTTGATCGGGGTGAGCAGGGCTGGCTCCTCACCCGTGCGGAGGGCACGGTCGACGCGGGGCGCGATCACCAGGTGTCGCATGAGCGGCCAGTGCGGCAGTGGCTAGACGCGCCGCCCGCTACCCAGGATGCGCAGACCCTGCTAGAGGCGATCGTGCAACCTGGGCTACCGGTCTGGCTGTTCGGTGCCGGGCATGTAGGGCGGGCCCTTGCGCGCATTCTCGAGACCCTGCCGTGTTCGCTCACCATCATCGACAGTCGTGAATCGGCGCTTGCGGCGTTGCCCCCGGGGCGCGCTCATCTGCTGAGGACAGATGCGCCGGAGCATGCGGTGGCCCAGGCACCGGCGGGTGCGGCCGTTGTGGTGATGACCCATAGTCATGAGGTTGACTATGCGGTGTGCCGGCAGGCGCTCGCGCGAACCGATCTGGCCTGGGTCGGGCTGATTGGCTCAGAGACCAAGGCCACCTGCTTTCGGCTCAGGCTGAGTCGCGATGGTTTGGACGATGCACGTATCGCCAGCCTGGTGTCACCCATCGGGCTGGGGGGGATCCGCAGCAAGCTGCCCTCGGCAATCGCGGTATCGGTGGCGGCGCAGTTGCTCCATCACGTGCGCTGATCGTGCGTCAAGGGCGAAGGCGGTCTGGCCGCTAGTGTCCCGCCAGGCGCCAAGGGCGGCATTGCGCACCTCGCCCGCAGCCGGCATGATCGAGGGAAATGTTCGGGGTCAGCAGAACCCCAGCCACAGGAGACATCGATGATTCGTGTCGCGAAAGCGCTGACGGCGGCCTGCGTGGTGCTCGGAACCCTCAGCGTGCCATTGATGTCGTGGGCGCAGGTTACCGGCGCGCAGGCCTGGCCCAACCGCCCGATCCGGCTGGTGTCCCCGTTTCCGCCCGGTGGCACGACTGACCAGCTCGCGCGTCTGGTGCAGCCTGCGCTCTCGCAATCGCTGGGTGTGCCGGTGGTGGTAGAGAACCGCTCGGGCGGCAATGGCTCGATCGGCACGGGCATGGTGGCGAAGGCCCCGCCCGACGGCAACACCTTTGTGGTGGTGTTCGACACGCATGCCACCAATCCCAGCCTGATCCCCAGCATGGGGTTCGATACCCGTACCGAGTTGGCTCCAGTCATGCTGATCGCGACCGGCGCCATGGTCATCACGGTGCACAAGTCGCAGCCGCAAAAGAACATTGGCGACTTGATCAAAAGCGCGCGGGCCACGTCGGCAGGGTTACCTTACGGCACCATCGGCAGCGGTAGCCTGGCCCAACTCGCCATGACCAGCCTCGGCGCGCAGGTCGGGTTTCCCATGACGCATGTGCCCTACAAGGGGGGCGGGCCGCTGGCGACCGACGCGCTGGCGGGTCATGTGCCGGTTGCCATGGCGACCACGGCGCTTCTGTCGCCGCACATCCGGAGTGGGGCGCTGGTGCCGCTGGCAGTCACCTCGGCTCAGCGCGACCCGGTGCTGCCCGACGTGCCCACGCTCGCCGAGCAGGGCGTAAAAGATTTTGAAGCGCTCGCCTGGTGGGGCGTGTTTGCGCCTGCCGGCACGCCCGCAGACATCATCGCCCGGGTGAACCGTGAGCTCGCAGCCGCCCTTTCGGAACCGGCAGTGCGTACGCGGCTGACAGGCCTGGGCATGAACCTGCGACTATCGCAACCAGCGGAACTCGGTACCTTTCTCGATTCGCAGATCACGCGTTGGGCCAAGGTGATCCGCGAGTTCAACATCCGGGCAGGCGACTGACCGCACGCGCCGCCCAAGACCTTCAAGGAATTTCTCCGATGATCACCCGCCGTTCAGCCCTGCTCGCTTCGATTGCCGCGTCCACCGGCACCCTCTCTGCGAATGTGTTCGCCTCGCCCGACTATCCCAACCGTCCGGTGCGGGTCCTGATCGGATTTCCCACCGGTCAGGCCACGGACGTACTCACCCGGGCCGTGGCAAGCCGGCTGTCCACGCTTTACGGGCAGCAGTTCTTCATCGAAAACCGTCCGGGCGCGGCAGGCATTATCGCCACCGAAATGGCCACCAAGGTGGAACCCGATGGCTATACGCTACTGGGCTCATCGAGCGGTCCGCTTGCCGTCAATCCCAGCCTGTATGCCAAGCTGCCCTATGACGTGGCGCGTGATTTCGTGGTGGTCGCGGGCATTGCGGTCGTGCCTTATGCGGTGGTGGTGAACCCGGCCTCTCCAATTCGCGATATTCGCGGGCTGGTTGAACTCGCAAAATCGCGGCCCGGAAAGCTCAACTATGCCTCGGGGGGCGTGGGCGTCACCAATCATCTGGTCACCGAGATGTTCAAGGCCACCGCTGGCGTTGACATCATGCATATCCCGTACAAAGGCGGCCCGGCGGGTCTGGCCGATCTGGCGGG
>CAIPNM010000002.1 GCA_903866395.1 uncultured bacterium | reverse complement strand
CAGGCCAATGCTGTGCGTAGCGGCGTGCTTGATGTGGTGTGCCTGCCGCCTGCGTTTTATGTGAGCGTCATGCCCGAGGCTGATTCGCAGATTCTGGCCACCACCTCCACCATCGAGCAGAAAAAATCTGGCGCCTATGCGACCTTGCAGGCGGCGCATCGCCAGCGTATGGGCACTCATCTTCTCGCCTCCTATGGTGACGGCATCCGGTTTCATATCTTTACGAGCAAGCCCGTCGTCAAGGTGGAAGACCTCAAGGCGATGAAGCTGCGCACAACTCCGAATTACACGCCGTTCTTTCAGGCCCTGGGCGTGAGCCTGGTCAACACCGCGCCCGGCGAAGTTCAGCAGGCGCTCGAACGCGGGGTGGTTGATGGCTATGGCTGGCCGCTGATCGGTATCTTCGATCTGGGTTGGGGGGCCTTTACACGCTATCGCGTTGATCCGGGGTTCTACACGGTCATCGTCAATGTTCTGGTCAATGACAAAAAATGGCAGTCGCTCACACCAGCGCAGCGCGCAGCGCTGGAAAAGACTGCGGCCTGGTTCGATCAGGAGAACGTCAAGTGGGTGGCTGACAAGGTGGCGGCGGAAAGCAAGCGCCAGGCCGATGCGGGAATCCGCGCGGTGGATCTGGGCGCGGAATTCCGAAAGGGCGCCTACGAGGCCTATTGGGGCGAGATGATCAAGCGTGCGCCAGACCAGACGCGTGCGCTGCGGCAGGTACTCGACCGTTGAACGGCGACGGCATCAGGGGCGAAGTCATGCAAACAGGTCAAGGACCAGCATCCGGTACTGAGTTGCGGCGCGCGCTGATCGGCCAACCGCTGCCGCGGCCGAAGGCGCGTCAGTTGGTGGCCGGGCGCGGCCGCTATCTCGACGATCTGCGGATCGCCGGCGCGTTGGCGGCCGCGTTTCTCCGCAGTCCTCATCCCCATGCCCGGCTGCTGGCGTTGGATGTTGCGGCGGCGCTGAGCGCCCCGGGTGTGGTGGCTGTGCTTACCGCCGATGATCTGGAGCCAGTACTCAAGCCCTGGACCGCGCGGATGCCCACGCTTGCCGCGCATCGCTCGGTGGAGCAATCTGCATTGGTGAAGGAGCGTGCGCTCTGGCAGGGCCAGCCCGTCGCGCTCGTGCTTGCCGAGACGGGGGCGCAGGCTGAGGATGCGGTCGCGCTGATCGACGCTCAGTGGGATCCGCTCCCCGCACTCGCGACTGCATCCGAGGCCCTCGCAGCCGATGCGCCCGTGCTTCATGCCGAGCTCGGTGACAACCTCCTGTTTCAGCATCGGATCGATGCAGCCCGCGATCACGCCCCGCCTGCTGTCGACCTTGAACGGCGGTTACGGTTCCCGCGCCACACCGGGGTCTCGCTCGAGCCCCGCGGCCTGATTGCAGACTTCGATCCCGCCCAGCAGCAGCTCACCGTGTACGCGTCTACACAGGTCCCGCATCAGATGCGGGCGGTGCTGGCCGCGCAGCTGTCACTTGCCGATCATCAGGTTCGGGTGGTGGTGCCCGACGTGGGGGGCGGTTTCGGCGTGAAGCTTCATTGCTATGAAGATGAAATGGCGGTGGCCGCTGCCGCGCGGCTTCTTGCGCGCCCGGTGAAGTACGTGGTTGACCGATTGGAGGCGTTTGCGTCCGACATTCACGCGCGCGCCCACACCGTCACGGCACGCATCCAGGCGGCAGCCGATGGCACGCTGCTCGGGTTCGATGTCGACGATCAAGTCGAAGCCGGGGCGGTGTCGGTGTATCCGCGCAGCAGCGCCCTGGAGGCGCTACACGCCGTCTCAGGCATTGCAGCGCCGTATCGGGCCCTGTCGCTTCGTGCGCGGGTTCGCGTGGCCTTTCAGAACAAACCCGCGATCGGCTCTTACCGTGGGGTCGGGCAACCGATTGCCTGCGCGGTCACCGAGATGCTGATTGATTCCGCCGCACGCGCGCTCGGCATCGACCCGGTGGAAATCCGTCGTAGAAATTTTCGCTCGCTCGAGCGCGACGGCCCGAGAACCCCAGGTGGTCTCGAGCCTGGTGGCGAGCTGAGTTTTCACGCCTGCACCGACCAGTTGCTTGCGCTGATGAATTATCCGGCGCTGCGCGAGTCGCAGGAACAAGCGCGTTTGCGGGGGCGAGCCCTCGGCATCGGGTTTGCAAGTTTCATCGAACAATCGGCCCCCAACTCCATGGTCTACGGCGGCGCGGGCGTCGCGATTGCCGCGGGCGACGGCTGTTCACTTCGACTGGAGGCCAACGGTGGTCTCACCTGCATCACCAGCGCCCAGTTTCAGGGGCAGGGGTTGGAGACCGGCCTCGCGCAGCTGATTGCCGACGCGTTCGGCATCGATCTCGAGTCAGTCCGAATCGTGCACGGTGATACCGCTGTGACCCCTATGGGCGGTGGAACCTGGGCCTCGCGCGGCTTGTCCGTGAGCGGCGAGGCAACTTTGGTGGCAGTGCGCGAGCTGAAGCAGCGGCTGGTGAAGGCGGGGGCCGAGCTGCTCGAGGCTCAGGCGACGGATCTCGAGTTCGCCGACGCCGGCCTTCGAGTGGTGGGCACGGACCGCAGCGTGGCGCTCGCCGAGCTCGGCTTCGTCCTGCATTACCAGCCGCATCGCCTGGGCGCCACTGGCCCGGTTGATCCGATGGTGACTGCGCATGTTCAGCCGTCGCGCCCCTACCAAATTGCCAATGGCATACAGGCCAGTCTGGTTGAGGTCGATACCGATACTGGCCTGATTCATCTACTGGGGCACTGGGTGGTCGATGACTGCGGACGCGTGGTGAATCCGCTCCTGGTCGATGAACAGCTGCGAGGGGGTGTCGTTCAAGGGATCGGTGCGGCGCTCTTTGAGGAGTGCCGCTATGACGATCAGGCACAACTGCTGTCGGGCACGCTTGCCGACTACCTGGTTCCGATGGCTGCGGAAATGCCCGATATCGTGGTTGGTCATGTTGAAACGCCGGTGCCTGGCACGCTGCTCGGCGGCAAGGGCGTGGGTGAAGCCAGCATAGTGGGGGCCGCGGCCGCGGTAGCCAATGCGGTCAACGATGCGCTCGCACCCCATGGGGTTGAGCTCTTCGAGCTTCCGCTTACGCCGGAGCGTGTGTTGCGGGCGTTGGCGGATGCCACCGACCGATCTGCTGCGTTGACCGGCGCCGCTGTCTGACCTGGGCATCGCTTGAAGATTCTCGCCATTTACGAGCAGACCGTGCCGCTCAACGCGCCGATGAGAAACGCATCGGTCGCCTACGACACCATGACGGCGTCGGCGCTCGCGGTGGTGAGTGACTGCGTGATGAACGGTGAGCCCGTGGTGGGTTATGCGTTTGACTCCATCGGCCGCTATGGAAAGGGCGGGCTGCTGCGTGATCGCTTCATTCCGCGGCTCCTCGCCGCATCCCCTGCCGCGCTGCTCGACCAGCGGGGTTTGATCGATCCCGATGCGGCGGTGGCCGCGCTGATGAAAAACGAAAAGGACGGGGGGCATGGGGAACGGCCGGGCGCAGTGGGATTGATCGATGCAGCGCTCTGGGATTTACGGGCCAAGCTCGAGGCCCGACCCCTCTGGCGGTTGCTGGCCGAGCGTGCGGGCCGACCCTCTCCGCAGGAAGCACAGACGTTTGACGTGTACGGATCATGCGGACACTTTCGCCCCGGCCGCGGGACGGCAGAGCTCGACGGTCTCGCTCGCGAGGTCCAGGCGGCCAAAGCGGAGGGTTTCTCGACCATCAAGATCAAGCTGGGCGGAGCCAGCATTGACGATGATCTGGCCCGAACCCGAGTGGCAATCGCGGCGGCGGAAGGCGCGCGGGTGGCCGTTGACGTCAATGGCAAGCTCGATGCTTCGATTGAGTCTGGTTGGCTGCAGGCGATGGCTCAGCTGAACGTCGCCTGGGTGGAGGAGCCTGCGTCGCCGCTCGATTACCATCGCCTGTCAAAGATTGCCGCTGTCACACCGATGCCGCTTGCAACTGGCGAGAATTTGTTTTCGCTCGATGACGCTCGGAATCTGCTTCGCTATGGGGGGCTGCAGCCCGATCGCGACCTGATCCAGATTGATATCTCGCTCAGCTACGGCGTGGCGGAATATCTGCGCATCGTGTCCGAGTTTGAGGCGGCAGGCTGGTCGCGCGCGGCGTTCGTTCCCCACGCTGGCCATCTCTTTGCCGCACAGGCGGTCGCCGGACTCGGGCTCGGGATGCATGAATCTGCCTCGGATTTGTCACTGCCGTTTGGCGGCCTCTGGGACGGAACCGCCATCAAGGCGGGCCATGTTGCCGCCTCTGAGGCGCCCGGTGTCGGATTCGAGTTGAAAAGCAGCCTGTTTCAATGGCTCAAACCCCTGGTGGCGCGTGACCGTAATTCGGCCGGCGTTTCCTCGATCATCGCCGGCACTGTCGGCTAATGGAGCGTTTCATGAGCAACTCTGAACCCAACCTCAAGGCAAGCCTGCGGCACATTGCCATCTCGGTGCCGGATATTGAAGCGGCAGCGCGTTTTTATGAGAGCACCTTCGGCATGAAGCGCGTCAATTTTGCAGCGACGCCCTTCGGCGACGGGCTTTCCCTGTCTGATGGTGTCGTCAACCTGACGCTACTTCATTTTCATACCGATTCTGCAGCGGGAGACGAGCGCGGCAAAGACTTCAACGGCATCCATCACATCGGGTTCATCGTTGAAGATCTGGAGGCGATGAGCGCACATATCGAGCAAAACGGTGGCCGCTTCCATCGAGAACTGAAAGGTGGCGGCGGCGTTGATTTCGAGCGCAAGTTCCGCGATCCGAATGGCGTGGTCTTTGACATCTCGCATAAGGGCTGGGTAGGAGCAAAAACTTGAGCCACGTGGTGTCAGCGTTATCGGGGCTGTGCCGATGAAACCCGCCGCTTTTTCGTATCTGCGTCCCTCATCGCTCGATGCCGCGCGCGAAGCGCTTCTTCGCCATGGACCCGAGGCGCGAATCCTCGCTGGTGGTCAAAGCCTCATGCCAATGATGGCGCTGCGGGTGGCGCAGCCCACTTTGCTGGTTGACATTGGCCGGATTGCCGAGCTGCGGGGCCTCACTTGCGACGAGCGCGTGCTGAGGGCTGGTGCGCTGACTCGTCACGCAGAGCTTCTGTCGTCGCCGCTCGTTTACGCGTCGGTGCCGCTCCTGTCATTGGCGCTGCCGCATGTTGCGCATGCGGCCATTCGCAACCGCGGTACGTTGGGGGGCAGCCTGGCGCTCGCCGATCCTGCGGCCGAGCTTCCCGCCTGCGCGCTGGCGCTCGATGCAGTCATGCACATCACGGGTAGCCTTGGTGTTCGGGCGGTGCCAGCCGCTGAGTTTTTCCAAGGCCTCTACAGCACAGCGGTGAGTGATGGAGAGATTCTGACCGCGGTCGAGTTTCCCGTGAGCTCCGCGGGCGAACAGGTGTTCTTTGACGAAATCAGCCGCCGACGTGGCGACTATGCCATGGCTGGGCTCGCGGCGGTCGCGCGGGCCGATCACACGCTTCGCCTGTCGTTTCTCGGTTGCGGCGATCGGCCCATGCGGGCGCCGCACGCCGAAGCCCTCGCGGCCGATGCACGCCGGTCAATGCGCGTGCCGGATCGCGCGCGGCTGAAGGCGGCTTTGGCCGCCGACCTCGATCCGCCGTCCGACCTTCAGGCCAGTGCTGATACCCGGCTTCATCTGGCTGCAGTGCTGGTTGAGCGTGCGCTCCAGTCGTGGTCGGCACGCAGCAACGCACCCCACCAGGACATTGTATGAACGCACACCCGTTGCCGTTACCGCCGGATGAGCCGGTCGAAGTCAGGGCGGTCGTGAATGGTCGCGCCACGCGGCGCCACGTACCGCCGCGGATGCATCTGGCGGATTTTCTTCGTCATGAACTGAACCTCACCGCCACCCATGTGGGGTGCGAGCATGGTGTCTGCGGAGCATGCACCGTGCGCGTAAACGGTGACATCGTTCGCGGTTGTCTGGTGCTGGCCGCACAGGTCGACGGCTGCGACGTCACCACTCTGGAGGGGCTTGATGCAAGCGGCGCAATTGCCGACCTGCAGGATGCCTTTGTGCGCCACAACGCGCTTCAATGCGGTTTCTGCACGCCCGGCATGCTGCTCTGTGCCGCCGAGCTGATCGAGCGCTCACCCACAACGGACCGTGCCCAGATCCGAGATCATCTTTCCGGTAATTATTGCCGCTGCACGGGTTATCACGCGATCGTGAGTGCTGTGGCGGAGGTGGCGGCCAAGCGCATGAGCGAAACGGGTTCGGGCGCACGCGAACCGAGTTAGTTGTGCAAACCGAGCCTTCGCCAGCGTCTCACGCTTGGCGTCTGCGGCACCAGCCGTTTGGCGGGCAGCTGAT
>CAIPNM010000001.1 GCA_903866395.1 uncultured bacterium | reverse complement strand
TCGGATGTCGAGGCTGATGAGTTCGGCCAGCCGCAGACCCGAGGAATAGAGGAGCTCGGCGATCGCGCGGTCGCGCAGCGCTTCGAACCCCTCGGCCTGGGGATCGGCCACCAGCCGCACCGCCTGATCCGGGGCAAGCGCTGAAGGCAGCCGCTTCGGTAACCGTGGCGCCCTGACCCCGCGCGCCGGATTGCCCGCGCCGCCCCGGTGCTCGGCCAGCCAGTCGAAAAACCCGCGCCAGGCGGACAGCCGGCGCGCGATGCTGCGGGGCGAGGCCCCGTCTCGGCTCGCCCGCGCGACCCAGCTCCGCACCGCGCGCTCATCCACGCAGCCCCAGTCGAACCTTGACCCCTCGCCACTGCGTTCGCAGGCGAGCCCAGCGAGCAGGGCCAGGTCGGCCTGATAGGCAGCAATCGTCCGCAGGGAGTAACCCCGCTCGATCCGCAGCTGCTCAAGAAACGATGCGATATCGGCCTCGCCCGCCTGCCGCGGCATGTGCGGCGGGCTCGCGCAGGCTCCGGTCATTGGGGGGCCTTGGCGAGGCAGGCCGCGCGGCTCAACCCGGCTCGCTCAACCGGCCAAGCGCCGCACTGGCCAGTTCGGCGATCCGCTCGAGAAACGAGACCCCCATGCCTGCATGGAAGCGGTCTGCGTCACCCGAGCCCAGCACTAGGAGACCAAAGCTCTGCGGGCTTGCCCCATGGCGAAGCGGCAGGAGCGCGATTGAGCGTGCATCCGCGCCCGCGCTGGGCAGCCAGCCGGCAAAGCGCAGATCGCCCCGCGGACCGCAGTACGGAATACGCATGGCATCGACCTGATCGATCCATTCGGGAGGCGTGGCGCGGACCCACTCGGGCGACAGCACACCCGTCTTCACCCGCCAGAGCCGAAGCGCAACGAGCGGCACCGAAAAGCCACTGCGCATGCCGTCGACCACAATGCCGGGCACCCGCTCGGGGGACTCCGCGAGCAGCAGGTCCCGCGTCCAGCGCTGCAGGCGCTCGCCGATCGCGTCGTTTTCCTTGCCGGTGTGGACCAGATCGGCAAAGCGCCGTTCGATCAGGCGCAGTTTGTCGCGCAGCACCTCGAGCTGGCGCTCATGCAGCGAGATGGCGCGATTGCCATGCGCCGGGGCGAACCGCATGCTCGCGAGGAGGTCGGGGCGGGTTTCGAAAAAATCTGGGTGGTCGCCAAGGTAGGCGGCAACCTGTTCGTCTTGGATCGGGGGCTCACTCATTGGGGGGAAGGCTCCGTTTAAACGGGCGTGACGGGGGTGAACGAGGATTGTCCGGCCGACGCGCCGTCGGGAAGCGCGACCTCGCCTTCAAACACGGTTTCAGCTGGACCGGTCATCCGCACTGTCTGTCCGGGTTGCCAGGCGATGGTGACCTCGCCGCCACGCATCCGAACCCGAACGGGCGAGGACACCCGCTCTTGCCGAATCGCCGAGACAGCGGCCGCGCAAGCGCCCGTGCCGCAGGCCAGGGTCTCACCCGCACCGCGCTCCCAGACCCGAAGCGCGATCGACTGCGGGCCGGTGACCTGCATGAAGCCGACGTTGACCCGGCGCGCGAATCGACGGTGATGTTCGATCCGAGGGCCCTCAGTCGTAACCGGGGCATGGTCCAGATCGTCGACCTGAAGCACGGCATGCGGATTACCCATGGAGAGCACCGAGGCCCAGCGAAGCTCGTGGTCCAACTCAATGGGCCACTGCGAGTCGGCACCCGCCGGCCGCGGGGTGAGTCCCGCGGGATCGAAGGGCACACGCTCGGCGTCGAAAATGGGCGCGCCCATGTCAACGCTCACCTGGCCATCGGCGCCGAGCGACAGTTCGAGCACGCCCGCAAGTGTTTGCACCCGAATCGGGTCTCGCGCTGACAGACCTTGCTCGCGCACGAACCGTACGAAACATCGCGCGCCGTTACCGCAGTGCTCAACCTCGTCGCCATCGGCATTGAAGATGCGGTAGCGGAAATCGACACGCGGGTCGCTAGCGGGCTCGACCAAGAGCACCTGATCGGCACCAATGCCGAAATGGCGGTCGGCGAGCCAGCGCACCTGGGCGGACGAGAGCGCGAGCGCCTGGCGCACGCCATCGAGCACGACAAAATCGTTGCCAGCGCCCTGCATCTTGGTAAACCGCAGTTTCATGGACGCGATTATCGCCGATCGTAAGGCGATGCTTCGCCAGGCGGGCGGGTCTTGAATCGGCGGTGCGTCCAGAGATATTGCTCGGGCATATCGAGCACCCGCGCTTCGATGAAGGCGTTCATCTGCCGGGTGGCCGCCTCCAGATCATCAACCGGGTAGTCGGTCCAGCCCGGGTGGAATACGCCTACGTAGCCTCGATCGGTCATCCGCGTCACTAGCGGTACCACCACCGCGCCGGTCAATCGGGCAAGCCGCGCCACCGAGGTGACAGTAGCCGTCGACACGCCGAAAAATGGCACAAACAGCGCATCGCGAGCGCCCAGATCCATGTCAGGCAGAAAATAAAACGCCCCGCCGTCGCGCAGCCACCGAACCGCCGGCCGCAGGCCCTCGTTACGAAGCAGCATGGTGCCCTGAAACCGGCTGCGGCCGCGCGTCATGGCCTCGTTCAGCACATCGCTTTTTTGCCGGGCATACATGGATGCGAGCCGCGGATGCTCAAGGAGGAGCCGGATGCCACCCGCATCGATGCCCACGAAATGCGGCGCGAGCACAATCACCGGTCGACCCGCCCTGACCGGCTCGAGAAAGTGTTGCATTCCCTCGAGACGACAGAGCTCAACGATTCGCTCCCGCGGGGCATACCAGAGGATGAACCGGTCGAGAAAGCTGCGCGTAAACGCCTGGAAGTGGGCGCGTGCGACGCGGCGCCGCTCGGCCTCGCTCCAGTGCGGAAAACAGAGGGCGAGGTTCACCTGCGCGACGCGCCGGCGCGGCCACGCAAGGCCATAGAGAAGCGTTCCGAGCGCATTGCCCAATCGCGCCAGCCAGCCGTAGGGGAGCCGCGCAAGTCCCCGCAGCACCATGATGCCAAACCGCATCAGCGCCTCGGCAGCGCGAGCCCGGGCGGAAACGGCAAGTGGCTCGCTCATGAGGGTGTCACCGGCGACGCCGGCGCCCCGTCCGGCCGCTTGTATCGGTTATAGCCCCACAGATACTGATGGGGAGCAAGGCGAACAAGCTCCTCCATCTGGGCGTTGAGCGCTTCCGGCGTCGGCATGGGCTCGAAAGCCTGAAGCCGGATCCGCCAGCCACCCCGAACCCGCTCGCCCACTGCGATCACCACCGAAGCGCCCGTTGCCTGCGCAAGTTTCATAGGAAGCGTCATGGTGAACGCGGGCTCGCCGAAAAACATCGCCCAGCGACCCTCGCCGGCACCTGGCACCTGATCAGGAAGTAAGCCCACCGCAGCGCCTGCGCGCAGCGCCCGAAGCATCGCCCGCACGCCCGAGAGCGCGGCCGGCACGGGATGAAGCCCTTCACCACCCCGGGCCCGCGCAAGAAGCGCCCCCAGCGCAGCCTTTCGCGGCGGGCGAAACATCACAGTGATGGGCGCGCGAAGCGCATACCACCGCGCGGTGACCTCAAACGCCCCAAGGTGCGGGGTGAGAAAGAGAATGCCGCGGCCGGCCCGCTCGGCAGCTTCGAGCACCGCCACATCATCGCAGCGGACGCGGCGCGCAATCGCCGCAGAAGGCCGCATCCAGATGAAGGGGAGTTCGCCCGCCATCCGGCCGGCCTCGATCGCCGCTCGCACCATGGGCGACATGCCCCGAAAGCCTGCGCGGCCGAGGTTGGCGCGCAACTTCCCCCGATAGCTTGCAGACAGGGCAAGCGCAGCGAGCCCTGCCACGGCGCCCAGCCCCCGCGCCGCGGCGAGCGGCAGGTGGGCGAGCGCACTGGCGAACCCGACCAGCCAGCGCCCGGTCGTATCGGGCGACTGCGCCCGCTTTTCATGCGCAGGCGCGGCCGGTGACAAAGCGGCGCCCGAGCCCGATCCGGGCGGGGACGGAGATGAAGGTGCACGCGGTGGCACCGCAGGGTCGGCGGACATGACGGGTGAGACAGGGTAGGGCACCAGACCGAGGTCGGTCCTTGCAAACCCGAAAGCGTACGCTTCCTGCGCAATCAAGGTGGAGTAGGCCATACGATGCCGCGCAGTCTATGCGAAGCCAGGCGCCCCGCACGGCGCGGGAACCCACGCGAAGCCGGCTATAATTCGCGCTGCCGAGTTAAGGACAACTTGCGGGGCAGGGGCCAATCTGGTCCGAAATACCGCTAAAGCGTCGCCGCTTCTCCAGGGATCGGCCACGCCGAAGGTAACTCCGCGGCGCAGGTGCCTGTCACCGCCCGCCGCGGATGCCGTCCAGTCGAACCGTTACGACGACATTCCAGAGGAGAAAGCTGTGGCCAACGATTATCTGTTTACCTCCGAATCCGTTTCTGAGGGTCACCCCGACAAGGTGGCTGACCAGATCTCGGACGCGATCCTCGACGCCATCCTTGCGCAGGACAAGACCTCGCGCGTGGCGGCCGAAACCCTTTGCAATACCGGTCTGGTGGTGCTCGCGGGCGAGATCACCACGCGTGCCAACGTCGACTACATCCAGGTCGCGCGCGACACGCTGAAATCGATCGGCTACGACAACACCGACTACGGCATCGACTACAAAGGCTGCGCCGTGCTGGTCGCCTACGACAAGCAGTCGCCGGACATCAAGCAGGGCGTCGATGCCGCACACGACGACAACCTCGAGCAGGGCGCGGGCGACCAGGGCCTCATGTTTGGCTACGCCTGCGATGAAACGCCAGAGCTCATGCCGTCGGCAATCTATTACTCGCATCGCCTGGTCGAGCGTCAGTCGCAGGTGCGCCGAAGCGGCAAGCTCGGCTGGCTCCGCCCTGATGCCAAATCGCAGGTGACGCTGCGCTACGCCGACGGCCGCCCGGTCTCGGTCGACACCGTCGTGCTCTCAACCCAGCACGCCCCTGATGTCTCCATGGAGACCATTCGCGAAGGCGTAATCGAAGAGATCATCAAGCCGGTGATCCCTGCCTCGCTCATCAAGGGCGACATCAAGTATCTGATCAACCCGACCGGCCGGTTTGTGGTGGGTGGCCCGCAGGGTGACTGCGGTCTCACAGGCCGCAAGATCATTGTCGACACCTATGGTGGTGCGGCCCCTCACGGCGGCGGCGCCTTCTCGGGCAAAGACCCCTCCAAGGTCGACCGTTCGGCTGCCTACGCCGCGCGCTATGTGGCGAAAAATGTCGTTGCAGCAGGGCTCGCCAGCCGCTGCCTGGTGCAGGTGTCGTACGCCATTGGGGTCGCGCGGCCCACGTCGGTGTGGATCACCACCCAGGGCACAGGCAAAGTGAGCGACGAGCGCATTGCGGAGCTGGTGCAGCAGCACTTCGATCTGCGTCCGAAGGGCATCGTCAAGATGCTGGACCTCCTTCGTCCCATCTATCGCAAGACCGCCGCTTACGGGCATTTCGGCCGCGACGAGCCGGAGTTCAGCTGGGAGCGCACGGATCGCGCCGAGGCGCTCAAAGCCTCGGCATGATCGCCGTCAAGGTGTGACGCCGGAAAATTTGAGTTAATGCAGTCCATGGCTGCTTCACTCAAACATCTGATCGATTCTCCGGCGTCCACCGACGGCAACCCCGGGTCGCCGTCCGCCGCCTGCTGCCGGGTGGCGGACGCGCTCGCGGGCGATTGCAGTAGTTCGATGGGCGAACGCCTGAACATCGTTGAGGCCGAGTGCGGTTTTGGCCAACGCTGTTCGCGCGGCTGTGTCGGCCTGCCCCCGGCCGACTGCGGTTTTGTCGGGGCTGGGCCTTCGAGCATCGGTCGGGTGGCGCACTCATTGGTCACCGTGGCCAACGAAAACGCGGTCGGCTTTGATGAGGCTGGGAGCGCGACCAGTTCTGGTTAGTGACGACGGACTGCCCGGCGGCCCACCCCGCCTCACGCTACCTCCATCGCCGCTTTGGTTTCCCCCATGCCGTGCAAGGTCTGACCGGTCACCGAAGACGGCGCTGCTATGATCTCGGTCTTGCTTCGAGGAGCGCTGCAACGCGACATCGTCTGTCGCTGCCAGGCTCGAAGCGGTGAACATCCTGCCGGCGTGTCCCGTCTCCACGGGATCTCTCGCGATCTGCCCCATCCGGCCGATCGGTCCCGGTAATCGAAGGACGTTCGCTGTTGAACGGCGCTCGTTGACCCGCGGTCAGTCCGCGGTCGGCGAGCACCCGCCACCGACCCGTGCCGACCGCTTCATCATCGATGGAGTGTGTTCATGTCTGCCGTTCTGAAATCCGCGCCCGCCGCGCCTGACTACCACGTTGCCGATATCGGCCTTGCCGACTGGGGCCGCAAAGAAATCCGCATCGCCGAAACCGAGATGCCCGGCCTGATGGCGATCCGCGAGGAGTTCGCTGCAAGCCAGCCCCTCAAGGGCGCCCGCATCACCGGGTCGCTGCACATGACGATCCAGACCGCGGTGCTGATCGAGACCCTCGCCGCGCTGGGCGCTCAGGTGCGCTGGGCCTCCTGCAACATTTTTTCTACGCAAGACCACGCTGCTGCGGCCATCGCCGCCGCCGGTATTCCCGTCTTTGCTTACAAGGGCGAGAACCTGGTCGAGTACTGGGAATTCACGCACCGCATCTTCGAGTGGGCCGACGGCGCGCCCAGCAACATGATTCTTGATGACGGCGGTGACGCAACGCTGCTGCTTCACCTCGGCACCCGCGCCGCGAGCGATCCCTCGGTCATCACCAATCCGCAGAGCGAAGAAGAAACCGCGCTGTTTGACTCCATCCGGCAGCGCCTCTCCACCGATCCGGGCTGGTACGAGCGGCAGCTGAAGTCGATCGTGGGCGTCACCGAAGAGACCACCACCGGCGTCAAGCGCCTCTATCAGATGGCGGCCAACGGCGAACTCGCCTTCCGCGCCATCAACGTGAATGACTCGGTCACCAAGAGCAAGTTTGACAACCTCTATGGTTGCCGCGAGTCGCTGGTTGACGGCATCAAGCGCGCGACCGACGTCATGGTGGCAGGCAAGGTGGCGGTGGTGGCCGGCTACGGCGACGTGGGCAAGGGCTCGGCGCAGGCGCTGCGCGCGCTCTCCGCCCAGGTCTGGGTCACTGAGATCGATCCGATCTGCGCACTGCAGGCCGCGATGGAAGGCTATCGCGTGGTGACCATGGAATACGCCGCCGACAAGGCCGACATTTTCGTGACCGCCACCGGCAACCGTGACGTCATCACCTTCGAGCACATGAAGCGCATGAAGGACCAGGCGATCGTCTGCAACATCGGCCACTTCGACAATGAAATCGACATTGCTTCGGTGAAGGACCATTGCAGCTGGGACAACATCAAGCCCCAGGTCGACCACATCATCTTCCCCGACGGCAAGCGCATCATCATGCTGGCCGAGGGCCGGCTGGTGAACCTGGGCTGCGGCACCGGCCATCCGTCGTTTGTCATGTCGTCATCGTTTGCCAACCAGACCATCGCGCAGATCGAACTCTGGACGCATCGCGACGACTACGAGTCCGGCAAGGTCTACGTGCTGCCCAAGCACCTCGACGAGAAGGTGGCGCGCCTGCATCTGAAGAAAATCGGCGCCATGCTCACCGAGCTGTCGCCGGGGCAGGCAAGCTACATCGGCGTTTCGGTCGACGGCCCCTACAAGCCCGACACTTATCGTTACTAAGGCCTCAATCCAATGAGGCCGCCGGTCAGCTTCGAGTTTTTTCCGCCGAACACGACCGAGGGTGAGGCACGGCTGCGTGGGGTGCATGAGCACCTCGCGCGGGCCGAGCCCGAGTACTTCAGCGTCACCTATGGCGCGGGTGGCGCCACCCGCGACAAGACGCTCCGTACGGTGCTCGAGATCGCAGCCGCCGGATCGGCGGTTGCGCCCCACCTGTCGTGCATTGGTGCCACGCGCGAATCAGTTGATGAGCTGCTCGCGCTCTACCGCAGTCACGGCATCCGCAAGCTCGTGGCGCTGCGCGGTGACCTTCCCTCGGGCATGGTCGACACCGGTGATTTCCGCTACGCCGCCGATCTGGTGCGACATGTGCGCGCGGCAGGCGGCGACTGGTTCGAAATCGCGGTGGCCGCTTACCCGGAGGTGCATCCGCAGGCGGCCTCTGCGCAATCGGATCTGGAAGCGCTGGTGGCCAAAATGGCCGCCGGGGCGAACACCGCGATCACGCAGTACTTTTACAACGTTGACGCCTTTCTGTGGTTCAGGGATGCCGCGGCCGCAGCTGGGGTGAGCGCACCGATCGTCCCCGGCATCATGCCGATCACCAACTACCGCCAGCTCGCGCGGTTCTCGGATGCCTGCGGCGCTGAGATTCCACGCTGGATCCGGCAGCGGCTGGTGCAATACGGCGACGACCTGCCTGCCATCCGCGCGTTCGGCCAGGAGGTGGTGGCGGCGCAATGTCGGCGTCTAGTCGCCGAAGGGGTGGCTGCGCTTCACTTCTACACCATGAACCAGGCCGAGCCCACGCTCGAACTGCTCGCGGCAGCAGACGCTTAGGTTGCCGCGGGTGGGCGGGGCTCAATCAAGCGAGTCTCCGTCAACACACAGTCGAGCGGCCGGTCATGGGTCTGGGCCTCAAAGCGCGTGATCTCGCACCCGTCGTAGGCCACGCCAATGGCGGTCACCGGTCGCGCCGCAAACGCTATATCGCTGAGTGTCCGGTCATAAAAACCTGCGCCGTAGCCCAACCGGAAACCGCGTTGGTCAAAGCCCACGCACGGAATCACCATGACATCGGGCATGATGACCTCGAACGGTTCAGGCAGCATCAGTCCATACCCGACCTCACGCATCGCTTGCCCGGGTTGCCAGCCACCGAAGGTTAGCGGTTGACTGCGCCCAGTCACCCGCGGCAGCGCAAACCGCCAGCCAAGCTGCGCGAGACGGTCCAGGCGGCCCGAGAGATCGGGCTCGCCACGGATCGGCCAGTAAAGCGCGAGCACCCCGGGCGGGTGATGCGAGAGCACGGCCTCCAGGCGCTCGCCGATCGCCTGGTTGGCCAGGCGGCGGGTCGGGGCGTCGATCGACTCGCGCCATCCGACCAAACGCCTGCGTTCGACATCGCGCAGCGTCAGCGACGGGGCACGTGGTATCCTCGGTCCGCTATCCATCTGTCTGTCATCCAGCTCGGTATCGACATGATCCGCACGATTGCCTTCGGATCGATTGTAGGCGTCGCGATGCTGGTGTCGGCCTGCACGGCTCAGGCCGAACGGCGGCAACCGGCTTCTGCGCCACAATCGGCTCCCGCACCCAGCCCCGACGATGCATTGATCAACGCCCGCAAGGCGTGGTCGCAGAACGACCTCAAGCAGCTCGATCTCGCCGCCCGGAACATCCCGCGCGACCATCTTCTCGCTGATTATCCCGCCTACTGGCGACTGAACCTGCGACTGCGCGGGCCTGCCTCGGTGCCGCAGGCCGAGGAACTCGATGCCGAGGTC